>CASEKF010000041.1 GCA_949288455.1 uncultured bacterium | reverse complement strand
AAAAAAGCAGACGCCGCATCGCCTATAAAAGCTTTCTCGCTTCCGTTAATCTTAGCCGTTATACCATAGCCGTTAACGTTTCCCAGAACCAGAGGATCTTTTATAGTCCCGCAAACGGTCACATTACAATCTGCCGAAGAAAGAGACAAAGGCAAATTGAATAAAGGCGGACAACCAAGCGCCGACAAAGATAAAAGGAGTTTTTGCGATTTAGGGAAAAACCAACCGTCTCCTTTTAAAGAAAAAGAGTCGGTCGAATAATCAGCCGACACAATCCTGATAAAGTTCTTTTTTATTTCCGCAGCTAAAGAATAAGACCATACCCCAATATCCCGCATATATATATTATTTCCGTTAAGATTTAAGCGCAACATAGGATCGTCGAAAGATCCTGATAGCTTCAAAGAACAATTAGACGCTCCTCCGGAAACCAAATCTTTAACACCGAGCTTTTGAAAAAAGGGATTTTTCAATCAAATATCGTGATTAAGATTTTTAATACCGCCTTGAAAATCTAAAAATTTCCCTTTAAAATCAATAAGAGAGCCGGTAAAATTAAAAGGAGAACTAAAAATGCTGCCGGAAGCTTCTCTCAAAAAAACGCCCGTCTTCGTCACTCCTACCTTCAATCGCAAGTTATCCGCATTAAGAGACATAACAGGCAAAGTGATCTTTTTTACATTTGCGGAAATAAATATTTCTGCAAATAAATTTTCGAATAATGTCGAAAGGAGATCTGAAGTAGATCTAAATTTAAAAGAAGCGGAACAATGAGGCGAATACGCTTTAACTCCATATGAGGGGAATAAAACGGCTATCCAATTTTGAACGTCTATATTAGAAATATTTCCGGAAACGTTTACTGAAGGTTCCGAGATGGAATAAGTCCCTTGAGCTTTCCAAGAAGCATTGGAAGGAAAACTTTCCGAGGCTGAAGTCGTTATCTTTGATTTTTGGGAATAATCGTCAAAAACAGAAACGACGGCTATATCATGAAATTTAATATTCAGCGGTTTAGAACCAAAACCATAAGCTACTATGTCAAGAATTCCGTCTGAAATTTCGATATCGCCTCTCCAATTAACCTTCTTACTTTCTTTTTTTGATTTTTTCAAAATAGAAAGCAAATTAATATTGCCATTTTTATATCTTTTAACTAAGATTTTAGGGTTAACGATTGAAATTTTTCTTATCGAACCTACAACGTCTCCTGAAAGTAAAGTATGAATATCATATTCTAGTTTAACGGAACTTAACGACAGAACTTTATCTCCGGCATTATCCTTAAGCTCCAAATTTCGAACTACGGAGCTAGAAAGACCTATATTCAAATCAGAAAAATCAACGGTTCCATTAATATAAGAATACGAAGTCTTTTTTATAATTTCAGGAAGCAAATTAAAAAAAACTATAAAAGCAATGAAAAAGATTATAAATATAGAAGTTAAATACAAAAAATATTTTTTCATAATTATCGCTTATCTAAACAATAAGACTAAGTAGTAAAAGAGATGCCTCTAGACTCAGCGATACCGGCTCCTATAGCTACGCAGGTCAAAGGATCCTCCGCAATTTTCACAGGAATGCCGAACCTTTTTTCAATAATTTTGTCTAAGCCCCCCAGAAGAGCTCCTCCGCCGGTAAGAACAATTCCGTCCTCCCAAATATCGCCTGCCAATTCCGGAGGAGTATTTTCCAAAACCTCCAAAGTCGCGTCGATCATCGAGCGTATAGGTTCTCTTATGGCTTCGGCAATATCAGCTGAGGTAACGGTTACGCTAGAAGGAAGATTGCTTATTATATTTCTGCCTCTAAGTTCCGTAGTTTTTAAATCTCTTTTATCACAGGAACATCCCAGTAATATTTTTAAATCTTCGGCAGCTCTCTCTCCAATAATTAAATTATGCTTATTTTTAAAATATTTTACAATAGCCTCGTCCATCTTATTTCCGGCTACAGGAACAGAACGACTAACGACAATACCGCCTAAAGAAATTACGGCTATATCCGTAGTCCCTCCTCCAATATCCATAACGGCGCCCGCATATGGACGGTCCACGTCTATTCCAGCTCCTAAGGCCGCGGCCATAGGCTCTTCTATAACGGCTACTCTCTTAGCTCCGGCAGATATTGCGGCTTCTATCACGGCTCTTCTTTCCACGCTTGTAACAGAGGCCGGAACGCAAACTACGACAGATGGGCGAAGCATGCAAAATCCACCTCCCATAACCCTTTTTATAAAGTATTTAAGCATAGATTCGGTAATTTCATAATCGGCTATAACTCCGTCTCTAATAGGGCGTATAGCGACTATATTGGCAGGAGTCTTCCCAAGCATCTGACGCGCCTGTTCGCCAACGGCTACGCTTCGCTCCGTATTTTTATCGATGGCTACAACCGAAGGCTCCGTCAAAACGATTCCTCTGCCCTCTATATAGACTAGAACGGAAGCAGTCCCCAAATCCAAACCTAAAGTAGTCATCCGATCCTCCGAATATTGGCTCCCAGATCGCTTAGAACAGACTCTATCTTTTCATGCCCTCTGTCAATAAATTCAAGGCCTGTTATAGTAGATTCGCCTTCGGCAGCCAGACAAGCGGCTATTATAGCTCCTCCGGCTCTTATATCGTGAGCTTTCACAGGAGCTCCAAATAATTTTGGAACTCCGCGTATTATACACGTCCTATCCGATACGGACAGACTTGCTCCCAAACGCCTGAGTTCATCGACATACATAAAACGTCTATCGAAAATATTTTCGGTAACCACGCTAGTCCCTTCGGCAATTGTCAACATCGCCGTAATGACGGGCTGGAGATCCGTCGGGAAACCAGGATGAGGAGAAGAAGATATTTCAATTGGCAAAATTTTTTCCGTTTTTTCCAATTTAACATAATCTTTTCCGCATATTATCTTCTGACCGGCAGATCTCATCGCTGAAATAAATGATTCGAGAAAATCCGGCCAAGTTCTAATTACTGTCACCGAACCTCCGGTTACCGCCGCCGCCGCCAGATATGTCCCGGTCAAAATTCGGTCGGGTATTATCTCGTAAGATACTCCGCTAAGTTTTTTTACTCCTTCGATAACTATCGTATTGCTGCCTATACCAGTTATCCTAGCCCCCATAGCGTTTAAAAAAACGGCTAAATCAACGATTTCAGGCTCCATAGCGGCATTTTCAAGAACGGTTATCCCATCTACTTTAACAGCGGTCATCATAGCGTTTTTAGTAGCCCCCACGCTAATTCTTCGAAACCGAATCTTATTGCCTTGCAAAGTTTTAGCCTTAGCATGAACAAAACCGTGTTGACATACGACTTCAGCCCCTAAAATTCTAAAGGCTTCCACATGCATATCTACGGGTCTACTCCCTAAATTACAACCTCCCGGAAGAGGAACCTTAGCTTCTCCAAAACGAGCTAATAAAGGTCCCGTAACGTCAAATGAAGCGTTCATTTTTCCTACAAGTTCATAAGGAGGCGAAACGCATGAAATATCGGAACAATTAATCGTCATATCTCCTTTGCCTTCAAACGCAACCTTAGCTCCAAGACTTCTCAATATATCGGCCATAATCCATACGTCGCTTATATCCGGAATTCTTCTAAGCAATACGTCTTCATCGGTCAGAATAGAAGCGGCCATAACGGGAAGAGCTGCGTTTTTAGCTCCGCTAACTTCGATTTCTCCGCGCAAATGAGAGCCTCCCACTATTTTTAAATAAGACAAAATTACCCCCAACAACAAATTCTCAGTTAACAAATTTCCTCTTTAAGTATAATTTTCCTCTATTTTTGTATTGCCTCATAAATACAAGCCGCTACTATTCTACTAGCTTCAGCTTTCTTAGTAAAATCAAAAAAAAGAAGGAAAAGCGATAAAATAAGCATAAATAAAAATTGTCAAAAACGTTTTTCAATCTATTGCCTAAAAGTATGAAAGGGAGTCTAATTTCAAGATTATGAAAAGCATTCTTATAGCGGAGACCAGCGCGATCACAAAGTCAATATTGGAAATAGCTTTCACCGATTTAGAGGGATTTGAAGGCAAAGTTATCTTTGCCGACAACAGCGACGAAGCTCTAAATTTAATAAAAATTCATAAACCGGATTTGCTTTTAGTCTCAGATAGTCAAGAATTTCAAAATCTTGAAGAATTTTATACAAGTGTCAGGAATACGGAATTTGCGGAAAAAATTCCATTTATAGCGCTATACACTCCGGGACATCCCGTTTACATCTCCGACGACCCTAGTTTTATAAGCATTCAAAAACCTTTTAGCGTTATTAAGCTTTTAGGAGTTATAAAAGGCCTTACGAATGGAAAGATTAACGAAGACATCATGCAAAAAGACAATAATTTAAAAGAAAAACCTAATGACGAAGAAATTAGGTTAAACCAACAGGAAGAAGATATAGAAAACGAAAAAAAATCAAATCCTAAACTTTTTCTTAACTTTGAAGGCAGCTCAACTTCCGTCAGTATGGTTCAAGAAAATAAAGCGGAATCAAACGAGGAACCGGAAAATTCTACAAGTTCGATCAACGCCTTATTTTTAGACGCGATAGACGACGAAGAAATATAAAAGCGGCTTTAAATTTAAAAGAAAGCCTTTCTAAACGGACTTGCCTTTTTAATAAAAACAACGGAAGTTATTTATGAAATTAAAACTATATAATACGTTATCAAAAAAGAAAGAAGAATTTAAACCGATTAGTTCAGAAGCAGTCAAATTATATACTTGCGGTCCAACAGTTTATAATTTTGCCCATATCGGCAACTTGCGTTCTTATTGCGCGGAAGACTTAGTAAAACGAACCTTAAAATACTTTGGATATAAAGTCTATCACGTCATGAATATAACGGATGTGGAAGATAAAATTATAAGAAGATGCATATCTGAAAATAAAACTCTTCAACAACTAACCGCGCCTTATGAAAAAGCTTTTAACGAAGATTTAGAATCTTTGAACATAATTAAAGCGGACGTATACCCTAAAGCTTCGGAGCATATACCTGAAATAACGTCTATGATAAAAGGATTGCTCAAAAAAGGCATAGCATATAAAGGCAGCGACGGAAGCTATTATTTCTCAATAGATAAGTTTCCGAAATATGGGCAATTAATTCGCCTTGATAGATCAGAAATGAAATGCGGCGTAAGAATTAATAACGACGAATACGCTAAAGATCAAGCGTGTGATTTTGCTCTCTGGAAAGCTTGGGATATTCAAGATGGAAACGTCTTTTGGGAAACAGAATTGGGTAAAGGCCGTCCAGGCTGGCATATAGAATGCAGCGCTATGAGTATGAAATATCTTGGGGAAACGTTCGATATCCATATGGGAGGAGTCGACAATATATTTCCTCACCATGAAAACGAACTAGCGCAATCGGAAGCCTTAACCGGCAAAAAATTCGTCAAATACTGGGTTCATTGCGAACATCTATTATCTGAAAATCAAAAAATGAGTAAATCCCTAGGTAACTTTTATACGTTGAGAGATTTGACGCAAGGAAAAACAAAAACTAAAAAATTTTATTCCCCTACCGCCCTAAGATATTTTTATATATCTAACCATTACGGAACCAGATTAAACTTCACTTTAAAAGCATTGGAAGATTCCGAAAACACAGTGTACGGATTACAAGAATTTGTAAGAAGACTATCTTCAGTCACAGAAAATCAATCGGACATAGAAACTAATGCGATTCAAAATATAATCTTAAAAACAAAAAGCGAATTTGAAGAAAAAATAGCGGATGATTTAAATACTCCTCAGGCTCTCGCAGCTTTATTTTCAGGAATATCGGAAATCAATTCAGTTATGGCGTCGAAACGCATATCGAAAGAACAAGCGGAAATTATTTTAAATATACTTTTTTCCATAGACGACATACTGGGACTAGAACTAAAGAAAGCCGCGGAAAAAAGAGAGCTCCCGGAAGAATTAAAAAACTTGATGGAAGAGCGACAAAAAGCCAGACAAGAACGTAATTTTAAACTGGCAGACGACATAAGAAGCATACTGGCTTCTAAAGGCATTATTGTTCAAGATTCTCCCGGAGGAAGCTCATGGACCATAAAAAAGACGTAATTTTTGGCAGAAATGCCGTAAAAGAAGCTTTATTGTCAGACACAATTTTCCCTGAAAAGCTTTATATACCCGAACATGGCGTAGATCCTAACCTTGCCGCAATAAGAAGATTAGCGGAAAAAAAAGGAATCCCCTGCAAATCCGCCGATAAAAGAAAACTCGACGAATTAAGCAAAGGAGGCAATCATCAAGGAATTATACTAAGGATTGCCGAAAGAAAATATGCGTCATACGACGATTTAATGGAAATTCCTAACGAAAAAAAAGAACCCGCCTTTTTTTTAGGATGTTTTCAGATTCAGGATCCTCATAATCTTGGTTCTTTAATTAGGACTTGCGACGGAGCCGGAGTTCATGGAATATTAATTCCAAAAAATAAATCCGTAGGTCTTACAAGCGCAGTCTCAAAAACAGCCTCAGGCGCGGACGCTTATATTCCTGTCGCTAGAGTAGACAATCTGTATGAATCTATTATAGATATGAAATCGAAAGGAATAAAAATTATTGGAACTTGTCCTTTTGAAGGCGAAAATTACAGAAGCGCAGATTACGCAGGGCCTATATGTTTACTAGTCGGAGCTGAAGGGAGAGGTCTAGACAAAAGATTATTGAGCGTATGCGATTTAAAAATAAGCATACCGCTTCTAGGTAAAATAGAATCTTTAAACGCTTCCGTAGCCGGAGCCTTAATTATTTATGAAATTATGAATTTTCGCAGAAGTCAATATTAATAAATAACGGCATGCCTAATTTAGGCATGCCGTTATTTATTAATATTGATCTTAACTTTTAGAGCGTGAAAGATTAATTTTTTTAAATTTTATCGCCGTAAAAGAGGCTAAAACGGCAGCGTATAACGAAATACTTATCTTAATAGGCTAGGGCAAGATAAAAGGAGAATTGACAGATAATGAAGAGTACAATATTAGGACTTTCATTCTTTTTTGAGGCTATGGGTCGGACGCTTGTTATATTGTCGCCCTCTATATTAATCTTTACACTCCTGGCGAAACTGGCCTCATCCTCCAACAAACAAAGAATACAGACATACAAGCAAAGAAAATCGAATTATCGGAGCTTGTTAAATAACAATAGTACTACGAATTTACTACCTGAAACAGATGCTAAACGAATAAATTATTCAGACTGGAATGACCCTTGGGAATTAGAAAAAACTTCAATAATAGTAAAAGAACAAACTGACAACGGTAAATGGGAAGATCTTTGGGATATAACAAAAGAAACGACGGCAAAAGAAACACAAAGTATATAACGAAATACTTAACAAACAAGATAAAAGGAGAATTAACATCTATGGATACAGGATGGTTAATATACATATTATTTATCCTTATATTTATCTCGCCGATAATATCAATGGTATCAACTATACAAGAAGCCATTAATACCCGCAAAGAAAAAAATAAAAACAAAAATTTAACACAAAACGCTAATGATTCTATATCTATCCCCCCCATAAAACAGAATTACAATCATGCGCGCAAAAACGAAAATACGCGCAAACCACTACCCAAAACAAACGCTAAACGAACAAATTATTCAGAATGGGACGACCCATGGGCGCTAGAAAATACTTCGATCATGTTAAAAGAACAAACTAGCACAATCAATTGGGAAGATTCTTGGAATACAAAAGAAGCGTCGGCGGAAAAAGAAAAACAAAATTATAATGCTAATTGGGAAGATCCTTGGAACACAAAAGAAACGTCGACGAAAAAAGAAAAACAAACTGATAACGTCAATTGGGAAGATCCTTGGAATACAAAAGAAACGTCGGCGGAAAAAGAAAAACAAACTGATAACGTCAATTGGGAAGATCCTTGGAAATTGAGAACTTCTTCGAGTACGCTAAAAGGTACGCAAGAAGCAAAAAATTTTATAAACGCAAAGATTAAAACGTCAAAATACGAACAAATGACTAATCGTTACGGAGGAACACGCCAAAAGAAATTTGAAGATAGTCTTACATCGCCTACAAGCAAGTATGAAAATAAAAATTTAAAACAACGAACCTATAAATTTGAAGATAAATCAGAATACAATATCAAACCGTTCTTAACGCCTGAACAATCGGAAACGACAAATCAAAATCTGAAACAAGAGTATAATATAAAACCGATTTTAAATTTTAAACCGACCAATACAAATACTACGGACATATTACAACAAGTTGAAATAAATGATAGTATAAAACAAGTTGAAACAAATGATAGCGTAAAACAAATTGAAATAAATGATAGTATAAGAGAAAGAAAAAGATATATAGAGAGAGAAAGAGAAAGAACGCGTTCCGATTATCAAGAAAGAACGCGTTCTCGAGAAAACGAACCAATCAGAGAACGTACAAGAAATTCGCTAAATTAAATTTCATACGATTCTTTATTTACCTTATAATTTAACGATTCAAAATATCAATAAAGATGCATTTAGAAACGATAAACAAAGGAATTTTTTAAAAGAATGAATCTTACAAATCTACCGATTTCAATTTCAGACGAAGTTCAATCTGCTCTAAAAGATAATCTACCCATAGTGGCTCTAGAATCCACTATAATATCTCACGGTATGTCGTATCCCTTTAACGTTCGTCTTTCAGAAGAAGTAGAGAAAATCATTAGACATCATGGAGCTGTCCCTGCCACAATAGCAATTATAAACGGCGTTATAAAAATAGGGCTTTCAGAAGAAGAAGTAGAATTTATAGCGACAGACAGATCAGTGAAAAAAACCAGCAAAAGAGAAATACCGTTGCTGCTAGCCAATAAAGGCTGCGGATCTACAACCGTATCCGCCACTATATTCTGCGCGGCTCTTATAGGAATTAAAGTCTTTGTAACAGGAGGCATAGGAGGAGTACATAAGGACGCTCAATATACGTTCGATATTTCTTCAGATTTGACCGAATTATCTAACTATAACATAGCAGTAATATGCGCGGGAGCTAAATCAATACTTGATATAGGGCTTACTCTTGAAAAATTAGAGACTTTAAGCGTACCGGTTATAGGTTATAAAACCGACGAGTTTCCCGCTTTTTATTCAAGGGAAAGCGGTTTTGGAGTAGATATCAACGCCGAAAGCGTCGAAAAAGTAGCTATGATAATGAAATACAAATGGGATTTAGGCATAAACGGCGGAATAGTCGTAGGATGTCCTATTCCGAGACAAGATGAAATACCGGCGGAAGAAATGGCCGGATATATAAAAAAAGCGGTAAAAGAGGCTGAGAAAGAATCTATAAAAGGCAAATATTTAACGCCATTCATGCTGCAAGAAATTCATACTCATACTCGAGGCAAAAGTATCGACGCAAATATATCGCTTATAAAAAATAATGCGCTCATAGGAAGCAAAATCGCCATTAAATACTGTGAATTAACCGCAACGAAATGTATAGTATAATATAAAATAGCGATGTCTTTATAATATTATAAAGACATCGCTATTTTATATTATACTATATTAAAAAATTTTACTCGGTATAACCGCAGCATCCATCAGCGCATACAGGTTTGCTCTTCTCGCAAGGAACGCCCGGAATAGCGTTTGTGGGAGTAAACATAACAAATTTGAAATCTTTATTAGTTTTAGATCTATTGACTATTTTAACTTTCAATTTTTCAGGAAGAAGAGTATTAGCTTTATGAGGAACGCTTACGCTGGCATTTTTAGAGTCAACGTAAACTACGCCAAACTCAACGCCGCAAGGGGTATAAAAATGAACTTCAAAATTAGCCTTGGGATCTGAAAAATATTCGAAATACTGAATATTAAAAAATTTCCCGTTTACTACTTCAAAAATTTCAGTTTCAAAGTTAGCAGGAAGATAAAAATAAGCGTTTCCCTCAGGATACGCAGTCTTAGTATACTGCATAGAAGTAGCAGGAGAATGATAACCATTCTCTGACTGAGCAAAAGCTCCTATGCATGAAGCGATAAAAAGACCCGCGATAAAAAATGAAAAGACCGCAATTTTTTTAATCAATTTATAAATTCTCCTTTTCAAAAATTAAAATAAAACAGTACGCAACGAGCGCTAAAATTTAAGATACCAAACAAGCATCTTTATTTACTTAAGTATAAAGCGCACCTCCTCTCGGTCAATTGGAATTAAAAATATACTTGACGGTCTATATAGTAAAAATGTTATCCGCTTCTAAACCAATAACATACTATTTAGCGACGTCTTAAAGATCTCCCCGCTCGTATAGTTCGAGTTAGAGTTCGAGTGCATACCGCCCTATTGGAGTCTGTGCCGCCAGAAAATAACATGTAAATTTCCGGTAAAGCCTCCGCAAATGACTTTGATATTACATTTTCTTTAGAAATAAGTAAAATCCTTCCTAAAGCGAAGCCGTTTCAAGTTTTCATTTTAGAGAATTTATAAGCTATCATTTTATAAACCAAGGAAGCGGCGGTAAAAGCTGCATACTTAAATCCTGGCATCGGACAAAACTCAACGACGTCGCATCCAACGACATTTTTCGTCTCGAAACATTTCTTCAATATCTCAAGAGTGCGATACCAACCTGGGCCTCCCGGTTCAGGAGTTCCTACTGCAGGCATCAACGAGGGATCAAAATAATCAAAGTCAAAAGAAATGTAAACATTGTCCGACAAGAGACCCAAAATCTTATCAATATTCCATAAATCTTTATCTTTTGCGTAAAAAATCGTATCCGACAACCCTTTTTCTTTTATATAATACGCTTCTTCTGAGCACATACTTCTTATTCCAAGCTGTACGACGCGACACGATTCCCTGCATCTCCTCATCGCGCAAGCATGACTAAACTTAGTTCCTTCATACGTATCTCTCATATCGCCGTGAGCGTCAAAATGTAAAACAGATAAGTCGGAATATACTTTTTTAAATGAATTAACTATTGGAGGAGTAATAGAATGCTCTCCTCCAATAGTTACGACAAATTTTCTATTCAGCGTATGACAGTCCATATATTTTTCTATTTCGCACATGGCTTGCGCCATAGAATTCTTCGAAAATTCCGGCTCTTTAAGAGTATATATCGAGACTAATTCCGAAGGCTCATAATCTAATTCTATATCGTAAAACTCCATATAATGAGAAGCTTCTATAATAGCGTCAGGACCAAATTTAGTTCCTGACATATAACATGTAGAGCCTTCATAACCTATAGGCAATATCAGCGCGTCTGCCTTATCGTACTCGTCAGGCAACGAGGGAAAACTGCCAAAAGTTCCAAGCGTACGGTAATTCATTTTTAAACTCCTTTATTAACGCTCCTATATCGTTAAACGAGACTAAAAAATCAGCGTTTAACGGTAAACGACACGCTATCGTTTTTTTCTCCGTCAAAAACTTCGAGTCGATATATCCCTTCATGCAATTGCCATTCCATTTTAAAAGGGAAAACCGTTTCTCCTATTTTCTTCCCGTTTAATATCCAAGAAATCTTGCGGCCATTATCGCCGCAAGCCGCCTGAAAAACTATCTTCTGACAACCGGGATCAACCGAAGGCTCTATCTTAAAAGAAGCGTGGTCTGAGGGAAAAATTATAGCTACGTCGCTTTTTCTATATAAAAAATCCGATATAAATTTCGCATTAAAAGGAATTACTCCTTTTTCTTCAAGCCATTGATCATAAATCGGCGGTAATACTTCTATTATTCCTTCTTTTATGTAGTCTTTAGGTATGAAAGGAGCGGCCTTCATACCTGTGCGTTTATCAATCTTTACGATTCTGCAAACTTCGCAATCGTCTAATGGCTCCGATAATTCGGGAACATAAAATTCAACGTATGTGTTTCTGCAACAAGAAGAAGCTTTCATACCGGAAAGCTTACATACATTTACTCGTTCCAATCCGGAAGGCTTAGAAATATCTCCCGAAGGCATATCTGCATAAATTAGCGTCATAATCTGATGCAGTATAGGTCCTGCTCCGGAAACCCCGGAAATATCTTGCATGACAGAATTATCAAAATTTCCAACCCAAACTCCAACGGTGTAATCGGCTGTAACTCCTACGCACCAGTTATCTCTATAATTTTGCGTAGTGCCAGTTTTAACGGCGCATTTAAAGGGCAAACGCAAAATGCTGTTAAGGCCAAAAGCCGGCGCTCGAGCCATGTTGTCGGAGAGCATATCGAATATAATATACGCCGCTTGAGGCGAAAACACGCTCTTTTCTTCGCAGGAAGAAAAATTTGGCAATGGACTTAAAGATATAATCTTTCCTCCCGATGCAAAACATCTATACGCGGAAACGAGCTCAAACAAGCCTATATCGGCGTTTCCCAAAGCAAGTCCTGCTCCATACCATTCGAACGGCATCTTAAATTCAAAGCCTAGATCCTTTAGTTTGTCATAAAAGCTCCCTATCCCTACGTTTAAAATCATTCTTACCGCAGGAATATTATAAGAAGCCCCTAAAGCCGTTCTCATCATAACCGGGCCATGAAATAAAGTATCATAATTTAAAGGCGTAAAAGAACCGTTCAAATCGCTTACGGTAATTGGAACGTCAGGTATTACCGTAGACGGAGCTACGCCTTTGTCAATTGCAAAAGCATAAAGGAAAGGCTTTAAAGATGAACCTGCCTGACGATCGGCAAAACAAGCGTTAAACTGACCTCCTTTTGAAAAATAATCCTTAGAGCCCGCCATAGCTAAAATAGCTCCGGTTTTATTTTCGACGACCATAACTGCTCCGTTTAAAACGTTGCGTTCCTTAAGCTGTTCTAACGAAGCTTTTAGTATACCTTCAACCTCTCTCTGCAAATTAAGATCAAGCGTAGTCTGAAAAATGCCTTTTAAAGGTATTTTTTTTTCATGGAGGAATTGAATGAGGTAATCGCAAAAATGAGGAGCAAAAAACGGAATGTCCGATTTATAAATTGAAAGTTTTTCAGAAACCGCTAAGGAGTAATCGTCATACGAAATAAGCTTGTTCTCAAGCATAATATTGA
Organism: uncultured bacterium; assembly: GCA_949288455.1. Lineage (GTDB taxonomy): Bacteria > Vulcanimicrobiota > CADAWZ01 > CADAWZ01 > CADAWZ01 > CASEKF01. The sequence continues at coordinate 8,603 of CASEKF010000041.1, read as the reverse complement.
GAACAAGCTTTTGCCTTTCGAGAGCGGCGTCTAAATTAATATGAGGATCATAATACGAAGGACGAAGTATAGTTCCGGCAAGCAAGGCGCTTTGAGCAAGAGAAAGATCAAAAGGGGCAATTTTAAAATAATAATGACTAGCGGCTCCTATTCCTTTTATAAAACTTCCAAAATATACTTTATTTAAATAAGCCGTAAGTATATCGTCTTTTGACAAATGAATTTCCATCCTTAAAGCGTATAACGCTTCTAAAGTTTTATAAAAAAAAGTTCTTTTTTTGTATCCAAGAGTTATTTTAGCCAATTGCTGAGTTATAGTAGAGCCTCCAGACACTAATTTTCCATATTTCAAATTTTCCAAAACGGCCCTTGCTACGCTTTTGATATCTATGCCAAAATGAGAGTAGAATCTCCTGTCTTCTATAGCTACGACTGATTTTTTTAAATTATCGGAAATTTCAAGCGAAGATACAAAACTTTCAGACGTCACTCCATCGTCCGAAAAAACATTACGAAGCATATTGCCATTTTTATCCGTTATAACGGCCGAAAGCTCGGCTCTCTTAAGCAAATCATCCATTCTAATAGGCGCAAGAATATATGAAACGCAAGTCAACAAGAAAATCGAGGTAAATATAACGAATAAAAGCGACGCTTTTTTAATCAATTATACCTCCCAAAGCAAGATAATCTCCAATATAAATTACCGCCGCCTGCCCTGGAGTTACCGATTTTTGAGGAACTTTAAAAGTGACAAGCGCTTTATCTTCGTATAAGATCTTAACAAAACATTCAGTCCTGGGATGTACAGCTCTTATTTTAATCTCGCCTGTAAATTCGTCTCCTGGCTTAAATAAAAACGAAACGAAATTAATATGAGAAATATAACATTCTTTTTTAAAAAGATCCTTTTCTTCTCCAAGAACTATTTGATTAAGTTCGGGAATTATCTTCACTACATATAAAGGCTTAGAATAAGAAACTCCCAAACCTTTTCTTTGTCCTATCGTATATCCGCAAATTCCTTTATGAGTTCCTAACTTTCCCACGCCTAATAAAAGAATATCTCCTGGCTTAGAATTTATACCGTTAAGCAGGAATTTTCCGGCTTTAAAATCTTGGCTTTCTCTTTTTTCAAAAAGCTTTATATTTTTAAAAGCAAGCATGCGTTTTACTTCGGTCTTAGTCAATTTTCCAAGAGGAAAAATTGTTTTTGAAATTTGTTCCTGAGAAAGCTGGGAAAGAAAATAAGTCTGGTCTTTTTTTTGATCTTTCGACAACTTTAAACAGAAGCGTTGTTTATCTTCGTCAAAACAAGAATAAGCGTAATGTCCGGTAGCTATATAGTCAAAATTTAAACCAAATGATTCAAGTTTTTTTACAAACAGTCCAAATTTTACTCTAGCGTTACATCTTACGCAAGGATTAGGAGTCCTTCCCTTTAAATATTCGTCGATAAAATACTTATAAATTTCATCTGCAAATTCTTTGCTTAAATCCAAAGATATAAATTCAATTCCCAGCTTCTTCGCTAAATTCTCGGCGTCCTCAACATCATTAGGCGAACCGCATGAATGTTTCTCGCCGGTAGAATCGTTCCATAATTTCATTATAGCGCCTAAGACTTCAAATCCCTGTTCTTTTAATAAGACAGCGGCGGCAGCGGAATCCATACCTCCGCTTAAAGCCGCCAAAACCCGTTTCTTCATAGTTCAATCCCTTCTCTATATCCTATTTATTAAATTAATGACAATTCTCAATCAATTTAACTATGAAAGATATTAGATTGTTCCTAATGCGTAATTTTATTTACGCATTCCATATTACCTGCTACAGCGATAAATCAATAACTACTTTTCATTGCGTCGCGATTTAGCATAGAATTATTTCTCCAAACCATTTAAGCTCCCCTATTCTATTCCAACCGCTTGTCTTCTTAACGGCGTAGAAACTATGCCGTTTTTCCATATAATTTTAGTCCTCGTTCGGCTTTCTAATTTACTCTCGCATTCGTTTTTCGACAAAAGCCCAGAAGGCATAAAGACGCATATAAGCCTCAAAACATTCTTTTTTCTATTCTACAAAGAATTTTCCAAGCCGCTTGCCCGAATTTTTGATATCTCCATAAAAGAGAGTTCGGCATATTCTAATAACCGTTTTTTATCCTTCTTCGTTCAATTCTGAAAATATAAACTTAAGTTTAGATGCGTTGTCAGACAAAAATTTTATTGTCTCCATAAACGCCAAACAATTAATTTAAAATCATATAATTGCTTGACAGGCGAATCTTTTTATAATAAACCTTTTTTCCAAAGAGTTCAATATTTTTTCCAATTATCTTTATCTCTTTTAATAGCTTACTTCATTGTCTAATATTTATTATATATCGTTATTCTCAGCTTTTTTTTAAAGTAAGGAGTTTTAAAAGGGTTTTTATAAAATAATCGTGAAATAAAAAAATAAATTAACATAATAAAATATGCAAACTTAATTTAAAGGAGAATTTTTTCTATGAATGGGTCTTTAAGAAAAAATTTCAAAATACTTTTAGCTCCGCTGATAATATTATGTGTCGTCATTCTATCAGGAACTGCTTACTCCAAGCCCGATACCGGGAATTCGGCTCAAAACGCGACTCAGCGGCAAACAAACGCAAAATCGGTTAAGAATACTAAATCAAAAAACGCCCCGGCTAAAGCTAAAACGGCGAATAAAAATGAAAATAACCAAGATTCTAAAAATATAACTGAAAATTCTGAAAATACTCAAACTTCCTCAAACATACAATCAGACGACGATATTACCTTTGAAGACGAAGAGAAACCGTCTCAAAAAACTCAAGTTTCGACAGAATCCAATCCCGTTATGTCGCTTATAAATCAATATGGGGTCTATGCGCTGATAATAATTGGCATCTTAATAATACTTATCATATTTTTAGCTCTCTCTAAAGGTTCTAAAAATAAATCGGCATGCTCAAAATGCGGAAGAAAAGTACTTCCCGGAAATGACTTATGCGATGCGTGCAAAAATTCTGAAATGTTGCTTTCAATGGAATCAAACGCTCCAAGTTTTCAGCAGCCTTTCTCTCCGGCAGATAAATTCTATATGCCTCAACAATCTCCGGAACCTATGCCCTCGCAGCCTCAGCATCAATCTTCGCCTCTCCAGCAAGCCTCAGCCGTAGAGACAAAGAAAAAAACAAGGCCAAGCGGAAGAGTTATAGCGACTATAACTATAAGAAAAGGAGATAACGCAGGTTATAGGTTTAATTATTACGAATCGCAAAATCAAATATCTATAGGTAAAGATCCTGAATGCGATTTCGTATTGGAAAGCGAAGACGACAAGGAACTTGCCAGCAGACATGCTATTATATCATTAGCGGACAATTCCGTCTTTACCGTGCATGATATGAGCGCGGGAACAGGTATTCAGGTAAACGGAGAATATGTAAAACAAGCTCAGCTAAAAAGCGGAGACGTTATAAAGATAAGCAAAATTGAATTAACGTTCGCAAGACTTTAAAAAATTAATAAAAAAATATGGCTGAAAGTTTTCAGCCATATTTTTTTTATTAATTTAGTTTTTCATAAAATTAAAAATCAACGCAAAGAGCAAAGCAGATAACATAACTGAACAGAAACTCGTTAAAAATCCCGACTTCATCCATAGTCTAGTAGTTATAAGCGTATCGGTTTTCTCTGACAACTTCACCACAATAACGTTAGCCGTAGCTCCTATAACCGTACCGTTGCCTCCTAACCCTACTCCAATCGCCAAAGCCCACCATAAAGGATTAAGAGAACTCATATCGCCCATAGTCTGACCAAGCGATTGTATTACCGGTATCATGGCTATAGTAAACGGAATATTGTCGATTATGGCAGACGCCACCGCGGAACCGACTAAGGTTACTAAAGAACAAAGCAAAAGATTATCCTTTGCGATGTGAACGACTAGATTTGAAATAGATTTTAGCAAACCGCTATATTCAAGTCCTCCCACAGCTACAAATAGACCGGCAAAAAAAATTAAAATACTGAAATCAACCCTACTAAGAGCGTCGTCTACTTTAGTTTTAGTAAGCAAAAATCCAACGACGGTTCCTAATACGGCTATAACGGCAGGTTTCACATGTATCGTTTCCGACATAAAAAACATTATTACTACGCCTAGAAAAACCCAAGCGAGACGCAAAGCGTTTTTAGGATCGCTAAGCGAATCTTCGGGCTTCATTGCCATTAAAGCGTCCACGTCGTCGGGCATTTTGCGCATTTCCTTTTTAAAAGAAAACAAAATACAAAATAAACAAACGAACCAAGAAATAAGGGCGTAAGGAAATAAATGAACGAAAAAAGACATAAACGTTAATTCCGGAACTGACGAGGCTATAATAAGATTCGGAGGATCTCCTACCATAGTGCTTAAACCGCCTATATTTGACATTAACGCCTCTCCTATTAGAAAAGGCGCGGATGAGATTTTTAAAATCTTCGCTATTGAAATAGTCACGGGAGCTATTAAAACAACCGTAGTTACGTTATCAAGGAACATTGAGAGAATACTAGTCGCGGCTCCTAAGATAACTAGTAAATTAACGGGCTTTCCCGAACTAATTTTAGCCAATCTTACCGCTAGGAATTGAAACGCCCCTGTTTTCTCAAGCATTCCGACCAAAGTCATCATAGCAAATAACAGCGTTAAAGTATCCAATTCTATCATAGCCAAAGCTTCTTCATACCCGTAAAATCCCATAATGCCTCCTAGAATAACCATTGCGGCGGCTCCTCCTAAAGAAACGATCACGCGATCTATTTTCTCGGAAAGTATGAAAGCAAACGTAACGATAAATATACACAATGCAATAATTGAGTTAAGATCAAGATTCACGCAAAATTTTCCCCTATGTCCTAAATTTTTTTTACATATAATAATAGCGCTTTTCTTTTTTATGTCAATTATCGTAAACAGCCCATTTCGCTTTGCGGTTAAGATACTAAAAAGTAAAAAAAAACGGCTTATAAAAAGCGCCTCTAAAATTATGCTACATCCTTTTTTCCCAAAAATTTCTTTAGACAAAGAAAGATATCGCTTTATATGCGGTTTATTTGTATGTATAAACCGCATATAAAGCTTACCTAATAAAATAAACTTACTCTATTATAAATTCAATAGTTCTAAATTTATTGCAAATTTGCCGTAAATATTCTTCTTCTTTTTGAGTAAAAATTCGCCTCCGTACAATTTTATAAGCGTATCCAGACATTCCCGGTCTCTTAACATATTTCACGTCTACGCTTTCGCTGCCTAACGAATCGTTGATGATATTTCGAAGAAGGTCCGGAGAAATATAAAATTCAGGAATAAGCGAATTAGCTCCGGCTAAACTTAAAACCGGAGAAACAAGGAAGAAAGAAGTTCTATTTAATAAAGGATAAGTATAAGAATAGTCTTCTAAAACGTCGGAATTTCTTCGAGATATAGAAAAGACGTCAGACGGCTTCAAATAATCCAAATCCTTAGAGATAGAAAATCTCGTTCCAACATCTAACGGAGAATTAATCAAATCCGGTAGCAAATATTCGTCGTAAGGCAAAGAAAAATTATTTTTCTCAGAGAAATCTGAAAATGATACGTCCTCTGAAAAAACGTCTCCGTATAGCGCCGGAGCCGAAGAAACAGGCGAAGGCGAATCACAACTCAATTCAAGCTTCCCGCCGTTAGTCTTAAAATTTGCTTTAGATAAAACGGGAGAATTAAAAGTCCTAGAATTAATTTCAGCCGAAGAATCAATTTTTTTTACTTTCTCCACGTTAATAAATCCGTCTTCCCCAAAAAAGAAAAAAGCGAATAAACAGCATAACGCGCATAAAAAACAAGCGGCGACTTTTGAATAACGTAATAATTTATCGAGAAAACTCTTGAAAAAACTCTTGTCTCTATTAGGATACAATTCTTCTAATGCGCCGAGAAGACGCATAGGAATACGCTCTGAAGAAGAACAAGAACTTTTTAAAAAAGCTTGTTCGGCAAGCGTTAATTTTTTTTGCAAATCCCCGCAATCTACGCAAAAATTAATATGATTTTTAAGGAAACGATTCGCCTGGCTAGATTCGTCATATCCGAAAGATGAGATTTCATTAATAGAAGGACACGACGAAGCAAATTCCAATCTACTCAACAAAGAAGCTACTTCGCCGCATTCTTTTCTGCACTTACGACAGACTCTAAGATGTTCTAGAACAGCTTCTCTCTCATCATTTGCAAGAGATTTATCGCAATAAAGCACTAATTGTTCGGGAGAAAGGCATTTTTTCATAAAAATTACCCTATGAATTTATTTTTTTATAGATTTTCCCTAAATACGTTAAACATCTTTTTAATTTTGAACATAAAGTTCCCATAGGCATATGAAAAGATTCAGCCAAACTCGCGTATGAAAAGCCTCCAAAATAGCGCTTAGTTATAATTTTACGACAATCCGGAGACAAGCGTTCCAAAGCTAGAAGCAATTCGGAGGCTTCTTCTTTCATTATAGCGATATCCTCAACGTTATGAACGTCGTCTTTAATAATATATCCTTCTTCAAAATCTCGTGCGTCTGTCGAAGCCATAGAAAGAGTCCTATTGCCGCCTCCTCTTTTTTTAGCCAAATTTTTTCTATAAAAAGCTATGCATCGATATTTTGCTATTTTCAATATGAAAGACTGCAAAGAAGCTTCTCCTCTAAAAGAAGAGAGAGATTTAAATAAATCTAGGAAGACTTCCTGACATATATCTTCAGTTTCGCCTTGAGATAATCTAAAAGCTGAAACAAAAGATTTAACTTTCGGGGCATATTCGGAATACAATTTTTCCCAAGCGGATGTATCCCCGGCAATACATCTATTTATAAATTTTAAATCCATATCGTTCATACAGTTGACATTTAGACAAAACCAAAGTTAGAGCCTTCCAAAAACTTCAATTTAGCAAAAATACTTTTCGCAAAAACTTATACAATTAAATAACGACTTTTTTAATAATATCCACAACGAACTTACATATGATTCGACTTGGCTTCTCTCTTTTTGTTCGACAAGAACCACTGAAGTAACCCCGCTTTTTTTAGCGATTTTCCATAAAGCATCAGGAGAAATTTCGACAAAAAGCACTTGAGAACCGCCTTGACAAGTCTTATCGAGAATTTTTGCGTTAGATTTACCGCAAAGATCCTCAATAGCCTCTAAAGAACCGGCATAGGTTATTCTCACTCGTATTTTACCGTTTTTAAATTTCAAATTTCTAAGTTCATTTAATTTAGGATATTTTTGAATATCATCCTGGCTAATTTTTTCATATGAAGGCTTAACAGTCCAACCGGAATCCATAGCCTCTTTCAATATAGTTAACTTTTTGTCAAACTTGGCCCCCGGGGCGTTAACCTTTCTTATTGGCTTCACAGTATGTAAATGCGTATTGCCGCTGTACCGCAACGAGTTAACCTGCGCCGTATCGATCGATATGGCAACGCTAGCTTCTGCGGAACCTCCGGAACTACTTCCAAAGATTCCGGCATATTCGACCCCTTCAGGCATCTCTGCCGGAACTGATATTTTTTCAGATTTGCCGTTTTTATTTACAATTTTTTCTTCTACGGCTACAAAAGAAGTAAACTGCGTGGCTAAACCAAACTCAAGAGCAGTTTTTACTATTTCGTTCTTTATACGTTCGTCAGGCCGAATTCCATAAAATTCCGATAAATTGCTCCGCATAATATCTTCAATTTTCATTCGAGCCCATAAGACGGGAATAGACGTAGCAATTAAAGCTTTTTCAGGGAAGTCAACGTTAATTTTTTTCACGAAAGGGCCGTCTGCCGCTTTACCATATAAAGTTATAGTTCCATTTCCGGATTTATCGTAGCGACCTGAGAAAATTAAGGGTTTAGAGCTAAATAAATCCATAGCGCGTTGGGGGTATATTTCCGAAACCGAAAGTTCCCCCCAATCGACCTCTATATCAGTTAATAACGGAGACGCAAGCTTATCGTAAAAAGACTCCGCGTATTCTCTTCCCGATTCGCTTAGGGTAATTATTTCCGAATCTCCTCTCCCAGCCTTAGCTAAATTTTCAATCAAAAACCGATTGACTCCGTTGCCTGTTCCAAATGAAAATAATCTAGCGTTTCCTATATTTTCTTTCACTGCGTCTATAACTTCCATATCGTTGCCGATATACCCGTCGGTCATAACGCATACTATTCTCAAACGATCGGGGTCTTCCTTGGCTTGTAAAGCTTCCAATATAGCAGGCATCATATATGTGCCCCCTGTTCCCAAACGCGATTCCATAAAGTCATTAGCCGCTTTTCTATTTTCTAAAGCGTTTTTTCTTGGCTTAGGAAAAAGGGAAATCGTCTTGTTTGAAAAAGCCATAATATTGAAAGTGTCGTTAGGATTCATTCCTTCTATGGCATATTTCATAGTTTCCTTAACTTTCTCTAAAGGTTTTCCACTTTGAGAACCTGAAGTATCGACTATAAAAATAAGTTCCTTAGGAATAGTTTGAGAAACGGCTGCTTTTTTAGGAGGCTGTAAAATCAAAAAGAAAAAACCGTC
>CASEKF010000040.1 GCA_949288455.1 uncultured bacterium | reverse complement strand
AGGTATAACGATGCCCGACTTTGACGTAAAAGAAAAACGCTTTGAGCAGGATATTGAGGAATATCTTATTACATACGGCGGCTATCAAAGGGGCGATCCCGCCGCCTTCGATCGGGAAAAGGCGCTTGACGTCGGCACGTTTATTTCTTTTATTCGCGCCAGTCAGCCCAAACAGTGGGAGCGGTTCGAGAAAATCTACGGAGCTGACAGCGAGCGTCAGCTCGTCGACCGTTTTTGCCGAGAAGTGAAGATGGTAGGTTTGCTGAAAGCGCTGCGCAAGGGTTTTACCGACCGAGGCATCAAATTCCGGGCCGTGTTCTGGAAGCCGGAGACCTCCATCAACGAGACCAGCCGGGCCCGATATGCCGCCAATATTCTCCACTGCACCCGCCAGCTCCGCTACTCCCTGAGCAACGAAAACAGCATTGATATCGTTTTATTCCTCAACGGCATCCCCGTGGTCTCAATGGAGCTGAAATGCCAATTCACCGGGCAGGACGCCGCAAACGCCATTGAGCAGTATAAGTTCGATCGGGCGGGGAAAGACCCTATTTTCGAGTTCAAAAACCGAACGCCGATTCATTTTGCGGCGGATCTCTCCAACGTCTACATGACTACCCGTTTGGAGGGGCCGAAAACCTATTTTCTGCCTTTCAACCAAGGCGGCAACGGAGCCGGAAACGTAGGCGGCAAGGGCAACCCCGTCAACCCGAACGGCTACGATACCGCATACCTGTGGGAGAATGTGCTGCGCAAGGATAGCCTGCTGGAGATCTTACATAAATACCTCCATTTGCAGCGGGAGAAGGACGAAAAAACAGGCGCGGTGAAGTCGGAGCGAATAATTTTTCCGCGATATCACCAGCTGGACGTAGTGACTAAGCTGCTGGCCGACGTAAAGGCCAACGGATCGGGCAAGAATTATCTCATTCAGCACAGCGCCGGTTCAGGCAAGTCCAATTCCATCGCCTGGCTTGCCCACCGTCTCTCGGGTCTGCACGACGACCATGACGAGAAGATCTTCCAGTCCGTCATCATCGTAACCGACCGCCGCGTGTTGGACAGCCAGCTGCAAAACGTCGTCTATCAATTCGATCATGTGGAGGGCGTAGTGCGGAAGATCGACAAGAACGCCCGACAGCTCCGGGAGGCCATAGAGGCCGGGACCGGCATCATCATTACCACCCTCCAGAAGTTCCCGATCATCTACAAAGAGGTGCGCTCCGGAAATAAGCGGTTTGCGGTTATTGTGGACGAGGCCCATTCTTCCCAGACCGGCGAAGCCGCCCGCAAGCTGAAACGGGCTCTGGCCGATACCGAGAAAGTTCTGGAGGAGTACGCCAAAGAGGAGTACGAGGAAGAAGCCAAGCGCAAGGACGCCGAGGACAAGCTGCTGGATGAACTGGCAGCCCATGGGATTCAGAAAAACCTCTCCTTTTTCGCCTTTACGGCCACCCCCAAGGACAAAACGCTGCAAATGTTCGGAAAACGGGATGAAAACGGAAAATACCATCCCTTCCATGTGTATTCGATGCGGCAGGCCATCGAGGAAGGCTTTATTCTGGACGTGCTGCAAAACTACATGACATATAACATGTATTATAAGATTGCCAAGGCCATTCCGGACGATCCGGAGCTGGACTCCGCCGCCGGTCTGCGCGCCATTCGACGGTTCGAGACGCTGCACCCCCACAATATATCTCAAAAAACGGCCATTATGCTGGAACACTTCCGAAACGTGACGCGGCACAAAATAGGCGGCAAGGGCAAGGCGATGGTCGTAACCCCTTCCAGGCTCCATGCGGTACGCTATCTGCTGGAATTCAAGCGGCAGATCAAGGAGAAAGGCTACGCCGATTTGGACGTGCTGGCAGCTTTCTCCGGCGAAGTTGAGGACAACGGGGAAATATACTCCGAAGAGAAACTGAACAAAACGAAATTCGGCGCGGCAATCAAAGAGAAAGCTCTGCCGACGGCGTTCCATACGGACGACTACGGAATTTTAATCGTGGCGGAAAAGTATCAGACCGGCTTCGACGAGCCGCTGCTTCATACCATGTTTGTCGATAAAAAGCTGTCCGGCGTGAAGGCGGTTCAGACGCTTTCCCGTCTAAACCGAACCATGCGCGGCAAGAAGGATACCTTCGTTCTGGACTTCGTCAACTCCGCCGAAGACATCCGAAAAGCCTTTGAGCCCTACTTTGAGAAAGCTTTTCTTGAGGAGGAGACCGATCCTAACGTGGCGTATGACTTAAAGAACACTCTGGACGAATATCAGGTATATCAGCAGACGGAGATTGATCGGTTCGCGAAGATTTTCTATTCCGCCAAGGATCAGTCCGGCGGCGATTTGGGCAAACTCCGGGGGACCATACGCCCGGCGCTGGATCGGTTTGAGGCGCTGGAAGAAGAAAAACGGGATTTGTTCAAGTCCGCTTTGGGACGATTCAACCGTATATACTCCTTCGTCACGCAGGTCTGCCGCCTTTTTGGTAAGGAAATTCACAAGTTCAGCGTATACGCCAAGTTCCTCTATGCTATGCTGCCTAAAGGCGGGCGGGATAAGGTCTGCGTGGATGACAAGGTGCTTCTGGAGTACTACCGTCTGGAAAAAGATTTCGAAGGCGAAATTCGGCCGGAGAGCGTCTCGGAGGGCTTCCGCCCCATCACCGGAGAGGCCGGCCGCAGGGAAAAGAAACGCGATCCGCTGACGGTTCTTATAAAAAGCATCAACGAGAAGTACGGAGCCAACTTCACGGAAATGGATAAAGTGCTGCTGCAGATGGAAAACGATTACGCCGCCCAAGATAAATGGCGCAGCTATGCCAGGAACAACGACCGAAAAACTTTTATGATGCTGTTCGAAAAAGATTTTCCTGACATGGCCGCCGCGCGCTACGAACAAAACGAAGACTTCTTCGTAAAAATGTTTTCCGCTCCAGATATGATGAGGCAGGTTATGGAAACCGTCGGCGCGGCCCTGTATGAGAAGCTGAGAAGGGAAAGGAACAATAAAAGTCCGAATACTTAAATAATCAGCGCAAGCGCGGAGACAAAGGAAACCGTAAAGAATCTTGGCTCACAAGGCGAAAAATCTGACGGACAAAATTTTGACGAAGAAAAACGAAATAAATTAAGAAAAAAAACGCGTCAAATAAACTGTCTTCGAATCAGAATTTCCAATTCGACATATCGAAGACGAATTTGACTCGAATAATAACGACCGAAAGGCATTGATATGGTATGAAAGCATTTGACAAACTGTTGGACATAATGGACACGCTCAGAAGTCCTAAAGGATGCGCGTGGGATCGCGAACAGACGCATGAAACGCTTCTTCCGTTTCTCGTCGAAGAATCGCATGAAACGATAGACGCGATTGAATCCGGCAATAAAGAATGGGAAAAAGAAGAATTGGGCGATCTCCTGCTTCAAGTTATATTTCACTGCCAAATCGCGAAAGAATCGGGAGAATATACTATAGAAGAAGTTCTGGAAGAACTGTGCGAAAAGCTGATTAGACGTCATCCTCATGTATTTATGGATAAAGAAATAACCACTTCGGAAGAGCTGGAAAAAGTGTGGGAAGAAATAAAAGCCGAAGAGAAAAAAGCAAAAGCAAAAAGATACGAAGTAAGGACAATAAGCCCTATGTTCAGCCGCAACGTAGCTCATGTTCTGCTGAAGAAAAAAAGGTTTTTTGAAGAAAAGCTAGAATCAGAAGTAGATTACGTTTCGGAAGACAAATTAGATATCTCGAACAACCAAACAATAGAATCGGAAGTCGGGAATCTTCTTCTGAGAGGAATCGCAAAAGCGTTTAAAAACGGCATAGAACCGGAAAGAGCCGTTTGGAACGCTATGAAAGCCTATAAAAATAACGAGCAAATTTCTAAGGAAGGTGAACATTAATGTCAGAAATTGAATTTATACATGGAAGGCAAATTCTTGATTCAAGAGGCAATCCTACCGTAGAAGTAGACGTACAGCTTACCAGCGGAGCCATGGGAAGAGCCGCCGTTCCTTCGGGAGCTTCAACCGGAGCCCATGAAGCGGTAGAGCTGAGAGACGGTGACAAAAGCTATTATATGGGAAAATCCGTATTAAAAGCGGTAGAAAACGTAAACGACGTTATAGCTCCAGAAATTACGGGATTTGATTCTCTGTACCAAAGAGATTTAGATAAAGCTATGATCGATTTGGACGGAACCGAAAATAAAGGAAAACTCGGAGCCAACGCTATTCTCGGAGTATCTCTGGCCGCCGCAAAAGCTCAAGCGGAAGAATCTTCCATGCCTCTTTACAGGTATATAGGCGGAGTAAACGCATGCACTCTTCCCGTACCCATGATGAATATCCTTAACGGCGGAAAACATGCCGACAATAACGCGGACATTCAAGAATTTATGATAGTTCCGGCGGGAGCCGAAACATTTTCCGACGCTCTAAGAATGGGAGCGGAAATATTCCATAACCTGAAATCGATCCTAAAAGCTAAAAATTTAAATACGGCCGTTGGAGACGAGGGAGGTTTCGCCCCTAACCTAAAATCAAACGAAGAAGCTTTGGAATTAATCGTAGAAGCCGTGTCCAAAGCCGGATATGAGCCCGGAAAAGACGTATTTATCGCTCTGGATCCGGCTTCCACCGAATTTTACAAAGACGGCAAATACGTATTCTCAAAGAGCACCAACGAAAGCTTCACGTCCGAAGAACTCATAAATCTCTACGCTTCATGGATAGAAAAATATCCGATTATATCCATCGAAGACGGACTGGCCGAAGACGACTGGAACGGCTGGAAAATGATGACCGAAAAATTAGGCGATAAAATACAGTTGGTGGGCGACGATCTGTTCGTAACGAACACTAAACGCCTTCAGGAAGGCATCGAAAAAGGCGTGGCAAATTCCATTCTGATTAAAGTTAACCAAATAGGAACTTTGACCGAAACTTTAGAAGCTATCGAACTTGCTAAGAAAAACGGTTATACGGCGGTAGTTTCCCACAGATCGGGCGAAACCGAAGACGCCACCATAGCCGATATAGCGGTAGCCACTAACGCCGGACAAATCAAAACCGGAAGCGCTTCGAGAACGGATCGTATATGCAAATACAATCAGCTTCTCAGAATTGAAGAAGAACTTGGAGACGCCGCCGTGTATGCGGGACTTAAAGCTTTCAATCAGAAAAGATAAAGCAGCTTCAAACTAAATTAAAGACCTGTCTCAGCCGGGAATATAATTTTTTGCGCGGAGACAGGTTTTTTTATGTTTTTACAACGCGCCGTAAAACTGAAATTAATCTAAAATTTACATATTCGGCGAAAAACGTTAAGAATATTAAATTTACCGAAAAATATATGCGTCAGGGAAAATAATTTCTTATTAAGATATAATAAAATAAAAGGATAAAAGCCTTTATTAACGAATTTAAGAAGGTAAGCACAATATATTTAAAACTTACGAAAGGATAAAACGCTGTGTGGAAAAGACTTAGCAAGATTTTTAAAGGATTTATGAGCTTGTTCATAAAGAATTTGGAACATCAAAATCCTGAAGCTCTTCTTGAAGCTCAAAAAGAAGAAATGAGAGAAAAAATATCTCAATTTAATACAAATTTAGCTAAACAAGCGGGATTTGTAGCCAGGCTCGAAAGATTTGTAGCCGAACATGAAAAGAAAGAGAAAGATCTGATGGCAAAAGCCGCCGCTAACGTCAAAGCGGGAAATAAGGAGCTTGCGGGAAGATACGCGCTTGAAAGAAAGAATATCATAGACGCTCTCAACGGCTATAAAGTTCAGCTGGAAACGGCTAAAAAGACATACGCCGAACTTGTCAAGACGAAAGAAATCACCGTTAAGGAAGCCAAAGCCAAACTTGAATCTCTGTCACAAAAGCTTTCTCAGGTCAAGATGAAAGAAGCCGAAAGCGAATTGCTCGAAATGTCTCAGGCGATGGTCGGAGAGTTGGGCGAAGGCGGAGACACTATGAACAGACTCGAAGAGCAGCTTAACGAAAGACTCGAGCTTGCCACTGGCAAAGCCTCGGTAGCGAAAGACTCCGCCGATTTCTCGGAAATCAGGATGAAAGAATCCGAACGCGCGGCTCTTGAAGATCAGGCTTTAGCCGATCTTATGACTCAAATGGGATTAGAAGCCGCTCCATATGCAGCGGCGGCTCCAGCTACCGAAGATAAATCCATGGGACCGATCGAAAAAACTCAGACGACAGCCGAACTTGATATTATATAATCAGTATCGCGCCAAGACATAAAATATTATTAAAATTTAAGGAGAAGGGAATTTATGAGTAAAACTTCACAGCCTCCTCAGAGAGGGCTAACTCTTCTTTCCAAGTTGATAATAGTAGCTATAATTATAGGAATATCATGGTTCGGATACACGACCTTTAATAAATCCGCGACGGGAACGGGCAAGGGAATGTTCAAAACGGTGGATATGTCCAAGATTAATACCGAAGCTCCCGACTACGCCGGAATAACTACGGTTCAAGAATATAAATACGTTCCTCAGGAAAAGCTGCCTCAACTTGACAAAAATATGATAAGCAGCTACAAAAAACTTGATAAAAATAATCCGGTCATAGAATTTCCGATCAACGTATGGATAGGATGGCTGCCTATTATAGCTGCAAATAACGGTTATAAGCCTAATAAAGAAAGCTATTTTTACAAAAAATACGGGTTTATGGTCAACATTACCCTTATCGACGACTCGGTAGCGGCAAGAGACGCTTTCGCGTCTGGCAAAACTCACGTTCTGTGGGGCACCTTGGATATGATGGCTCTTTTCGCCCCTACTTTAATGGCCGACGCCAGAACGTCGCCGAGGATTTACCAGATAGTGGACTGGAGTAACGGCGGCGACGGCATCGTAGTCAGAGACAACATAAAAACGGTATCCGATTTAAAAAATAAGACTGTCGTCTACGCTCAAAATTCTCCGGGACAGTATTATTTAAACAATCTGCTTTTAACTTCGGGAATCCAGCCTAACGAGGTAACTCATAAATTTACCGATTCTCCTTTTTCGGCGGCTACGGCCTTTGTGGCCAGCACAGGGAAAAAGGATCAAATAGACGCCGTCGTATCTTGGGCTCCCGATATTTATACGATTCCCGAAAAAGTCAGAGGAACCAGGCTGCTATCCACGACTCAAGACGCAAATAAGGTTATAGCGGACGTTTGGGCGGTAAGAGCCGATTTCGCCCGCGATAATCCGAAAATAGTCAAGGGACTCGTAGAAGGCATTTTCGCCGGAATGGATATGATTAAAGACGCGGCGTACAAAAAGAAAGCGTGCAAATGGCTCGGAGACTTATACGGATATGAGCAGTCCGAAATAGAAGGAATGCTCCAAGACGCTCACTTGACTAACTTTGCGGAAAACAAAGAGTTTTTCTTAAACGCAAATAATCCTTCCAACTTTGAAAGAACTTGGAAAAATATAAACTTTGTTTACAGAGAGCTGGGACTTATAGACTCGCCGGTGCCGTTTGACCGAGTAATGGATTTTACCGTAATCAAACAGCTTCAGACCGAAGGAAAGTTTAAAAATCACAAAGACGAATACAAATCTAATTTCGTTCCGTCCAGCTTCGCCAAAGTAAGATCCGAGTCCCCGATATTAACTCAGACCATAAGGATTAACTTCTATCCCAATTCTGACAATATCTTGGAGCCAAGGCATGACGAAAACGGAAATCCTATACCCGGAACGCTCTACGATCCTTCGGCGGAAGCCAGCGTAGAGAAAGCCGCTCGATTAGCCGGACAATTTGATTCGTCGCTGATAGCCATCGTCGGTCACTCCGACAGCTCGATGAAAGGCCAGGTGCCTGTCAAAGCGGTCAAAAAGCTGTCTATGGACAGAGCCAATGCGGTCAAAAAGATGTTAATAGACAAATATAAATTTGATCCTAACAAATTTGTAGTCGAAGGTATGGGATGGGATCAGCCTTTTGATCCTGCAAATCCTTACGATCAGGCTCAAAACAGAAGAGTTGAAATTATGGTCTATCAACCGGAAAGCAATTAACTTCTCGCAAATATAAAAAGCCGCATGTTTTCCTCTATAAACAAGGGTAAAAATTGCGGCTTTTTGTATTTTATGATACGATAATTAAAAATTCAGTCGATTTTTGAAAGGAAATCTCTATAAATGCAAAAGCAAATCAACAGTTTTTTTGGAATCAGGGACGAAGTTCCTGCTCTGCACGCTACGTTGTACGCTCTTATCCCGATAGTCTTCGTGCTTATAGTATGGTTTTTATGCACAATAGGGCCTCCGGAATCGAGAATCATAAACATAGCGATACTTCCAAGCCCGATGGAACTGATACAAGCGCTTATCGATCTTATTTTCCATTCTCCCGAAAAGAATTTGGGCCGGAGCATAACGGTAAGCTTAACCAGAATTTTATGCGGCTTTTTTATCGCCTCGGTAATAGCGATTCCGCTGGGAATAGCGATGGGAGCTTTTTGCAGAATAGAAAAGATGTTTTCGTCGTTAATATTAGTCGGTTCATATATTCCGATTCCCACTTTAGTTCCTCTGACAATAGCTTGGTTCGGAACAAACGACGAACAAAAAATCTGTTTTCTGGCTATAGCTTCATTCGTATATCTGCTGCCTGCGGTCGTTCAAGCGATCAACGACGTCGACGATATCTTCATAAATACGGGCTATACGATAGGAGCTACTAAACTTCAAATCGTCTTGAAAATTCTTCTTCCCATTGCGTTGCCTAAAATATATGACTCTATGAGAATGGGAATAGGAGTAGGCTTCACCTGGATAATCATGGCGGAAATGATAGGAGCCGATTCAGGTTTGGGATATCTGCTTAACCAAGCCAGAACAAGAGGCGGAATCGACGCTACCGCTACCGTTTTCGCGATACTTCTGATAATTATTGCGATAGCCTTCCTCATAGATCAAATTCTTAAAAGATTCCATAAAGAATTATTCCCTTATAAGGAGAAATAACGATGCCCATAAAATTAAATACTCAGCCTCAGCAGAAAGTAGAACATCCTATAGTATCGTTCTCAAACGTAACGAAAACGTTTTTCCCGAATACGGACAGAGCGTTTACTGCTATAAAAGATATCAGTTTTGAAGTCGCCGATATTCCCGGCAAAGGAGAATTTATAGCTCTGTTAGGCCCAAGCGGGTGCGGAAAATCTACGGTCATAAATATAATAGCGGGCTTGGCTCCGCATTTCCCGCCTACGGAGGGAAAAGTTCTTCTAAACGGAAAACCGATAGAAGGACCAGGCAGAGACAGAGGAATGATATTTCAAAAATATAGTTCGTTTCCGCATCTTACCGTACTGCAAAACGTAGAATTCGGCGTTAATATTTTACCCGAAGAAGATAAAAAAGAATTATTCAAAGGGACAAAGCCGACGAAACAAGATATCTCCGATTATGCTATGCAATGGGTTAAAGCGGTAAATTTAGAAGGAAACGAGCATAAATATCCAAATGAACTAAGCGGAGGAATGCAGCAGAGAGCCGCGATAGCAAGAAGTTTAGCTCTGCAGCCTAAAATCTTATTAATGGACGAGCCTTTCAGCGCCCTGGACGAGCCGATGCGGCTTTCCATGCACGATTTGATTCTTAACTTATGGAAAAAGACGGAATCGACTATATTTATAGTAAGTCACAGTATCTCCGAAGCCGTTTTCCTGGCCGATAGAATCTGGATGTTTACTCCGTCTCCGGGACGAATAGCCTTGGAAGTCTCAGATCTTCCAAGAATGGAAGGAAATGCTCTTGAAGAGCAGGAAAAAAGCGAATTTAAAGAGAATGTCATGTCAATTACCGAAGCTTTTCAAAAAATAATAAAAGTCAGGGAACCATTTTCATGAGCAATAAAAAACAAACGTTACAAGATAAAATACAAGATAGAATAAAGGAAGCTTTTTTCCTGAATATTTTAGGCTTTCCGCTAAACGCCACGGCATTTATATCTCTGGTCTTATGGAGTTTTGCCGATCCTAAAATGTGGTTTTTCGCAATTCCGGGCGAACTTATATATTTAGTTTTCATGACAAGCTCGCAAGCCGTAACCGACTCCATCAACAAAAAATTAAAACTGCAGCAGCAGATAGAATGGGAACGAAAAAAGAATAGAATCTTAAATAAACTTTCTCCTATGAGCAGAAAAAGATTTTATCAAATTTCAACGACCGGCCAATCTATATCAAATATTGCCGCCCAAGCGATTAGAGACGGACTTAGCGTCGATAAGGATAAACTGAAACAAGTCAACCAACTGCTCTGGCTGGCTCTTAAATTATTATATTCCAGAGAATTAATGATTCAAAATATAAAGGACAATTCAAAGGACACCTTAATAAATAAAATAGAAAATCTAAAAGCAAACAGGCAAAGAGAAACCGACCCGAAGTTAGTGGCTAATTTAGACTCAACCATTGAAACTATGGAAAAGCGTCTTGATATGTATGAAAAAGTCACTACCGATATAAAAGGAATCGATTTAGATTTATTAAGAATAGAAGAGCAGTTAGCTCTTCTCCAGAACGTTACGACTCTCGAAGTCCAAGCGGGTAAAGGAAACGTTTCAAAACAAATCGATAACGTTCAGCAGTCGATAGACGACACCAGCGAATGGATGGAATCGACTAAAGATTTATTCGCGTCATTTGACGACGATTTGACAGAGACTCCTCCTGACGACGTTTTCATTTCCGGCGAAGCGACAAAAAGTATGTAACGATAACCTTTTACAGGAAAGGATTAATATTAAACCGCTGCAAAATTATGAAAATTAATTATTTTGCTTGCGGTTTTTTTATGGATATTGAAAAAAACAGAATCAATCATCGCAGCATAGATTTTTATCATTGATAATTATATTTTTAAACTTTAGTAAAATAAACCTACGATTGGGGAGGAACACATGACCGAATTAGCGCCTTGGGCAAAAATGATGCAGCAATACTTTATTGCGGGAAGTACGGCTCAATTTATATTATATGGCAACGTATTCGATTATATTTCCGTAGAAAAAGGCGATAAAAGAGAATTCGTTTCATTAAGAAAATTTTTGGAAGAAGTAATGTTCGAGCCTTTCGAAGTCGTCATATTTTACGACAGAGGGAAAGGAATAAGAGTAAGAAAAGGACAGGATGAATTTAGAAAATTCCTCTCCGGTTACGATAGTTTCAACAATACTAATTACGCTACTTTTATGGGCAATCTTCCAAGAGATCCCAAAAGAGCTTTAGATCTTATAGATCGATTTATACAGATTAGTCTTCAAAGAGTGAAATTTTCACAAACCGAAAAAAATCCGGACGGCGGCAGAAAAGCCTACCACTGCCCGACAAAGCTTGCGGTTGTCATAGATTACGCCCAATACGTAGCTCCAAGAGGAGAATTAATGCAAATGATGGGCGACGCCAGCGAGATACTGATAAAAATTCTGGACTGGGCTTCAGATCCCGCTATAATGAGCGCAAATATAGCCACTTGCTTAATAACTGAAAACCTCCAGGAACTAAACAAGCTATTAATAGAGAATCCTTACAACGCAAAAATAAAAATACCCATGCCTGACGAACATGAGCTTAAAGATTTCTGCGAATATTTGACAAAAAAAATTCCGGAATATTCGACATACTGCAAAATGGATCCGGCTCAGTTAGGAAACGGCCTGCTCGGGCTAACTAAAGCGGGCGTAAACTCGATTATATCTTTCGCCGTAAATAACAAAAAAGAACTTGACCAAAAACTTCTATCCAAAAATAAAAAAGAATATATAGAAAAAGAATGCGGAGACCTACTGGAATTTATAGAAGCTCCTTTTAATCTCGATATGGTGGCCGGACATCATGCGGCAAAACAATGGCTGAAGGAAGACGCGGAATTAATAAAATTAGGAAAGACTCGTTCGATACCTATGGGATATCTGTTAACCGGAGGCATAGGAACCGGAAAAACTTTTCTAGCCAATTGTTGGGCCGGAGAACTTGGCATTCCTTTCGTCAAATTTAAAAACTTTAGAGATAAGTGGCAAGGAGCTACCGAAGGCAATTTAGAAAAAATATTTAACGTTCTGGACGCGCTTGGACAAGTAATAGTATTCATAGACGAAGCGGATCAATCGACGGGGAAAAGAGACGGAGGAAGCGGAGATTCGGGAGTATCCGGAAGAGTTTATTCCATGTTGGCTCAAAAAATGAGCGACACTCAGAACAGAGGAAAAATTATATGGATTCTAGCTACTTCCAGACCCGATCTTCTGGAAGTGGACTTAAAAAGACAAGGCAGACTGGACGTACATATACCTCTGTTCGCTCCTCAAACCGACGAGGATAGAAACGAACTTTTCAAAGTAGTGGCAAAAAAAATGGGCTCTGATATATCTTCAAGCAGACTTCCCAAAATACCGGAAGGGATGGATCTGGGAGGCAATGAAATGGAATCGCTGTTGGTAAGAGCTCATAGAATATTCGATCTTCAAAAATCAAAAAAGACTATCGGATCAATAATAAAAGATCTTCTTAACGATTTTAGACCGTCGCCTCATACCGCGGCTCTGGAATATATGGATTTAATAGCCGTAAAAGAATGTACGGATACGATATTTCTGCCTGACAAATTTAAAGACATATCTCCAGACGAACTGGAATCAAGATTAGAAATATTAAAGCAAAGAATAAGCTAGATAATTTAATATAATATAACGAAAATACAGAGGTGAAAAATGAAAATCAAAGAGACTTTAGCAAAATTGAATATTTTCTCCCAAAACTCGAACTCAGGACTATTAGGCTCGTTAAAAAAAATATTTGAAAAACCTGCGCAGGACCACTCCGGCTCAGAAGATGCCGACGACAATAATTTCCAAGAGTCAGAAGATCAGAACGATAATAAAATAATGGTTACCGAAGAAGAAGAAAAAGAAGCGTCAAATGCCGACGACACTACAAATTTGGAAGATATAGCCGACGAAACTGAAGCGCCTGCAAATGAAATAAAAACAAGAACGATGTCGTTCAGCAAACTTAAAGATATTTTAGACACTCCAACTTTCAATTACGAATCTCTAATTGAGCAAGGGAAAGAATATATATCTTTCCCGGAATTATTCAAATTAACTAAAATTACGGAAGAATCGGCAAACGTTAACAGATTAGCCGAATTTATTCAACACAAAGAGATAAGACTCTTAAGCGACAAAGAAAAACAAAATCAAATAAAAGCGATTCAGATTTATAACAAAATAAACATTGAAGATCTATGCTTAGACGCCTTAAAAAAAGATCAGGCTCTTGATAGTTATGAAGTCTTCATCGTAAATAGAACTAAAAGAGCCGTCAAAGAACTGGAATCAGAAATAACCGTTCTAAAACAAGAGCTTCAAAACAAAGATATTAAAGAATCAGAAGCTCAGTCAAAACAGGCTCTGATACAAACAAAAGAGAGAACAATAGCGGAAAGAAGAAATTCATGCAACAAATGGCTGCAAGAAAAAACGGCTATGGAGCTTTCATTAGCCGAGGTATGCAGGCTTTTAGGCAAAGGAAACAACATGACAATCGGACTTGTAACCGAAGGCAAAGAAGGCAGAAGTCAAATTAAAAATACCAAAGCATAAACGGAGCAATGAAAAACAGCAAATATTCCGAAAAAGTTCTAAGAGATCCTGTCCATGGCGACGTCATCATAAGAAAACCTGACGAATTAGATATCGTAGACACGGAAGAATTCCAAAGACTAAGAGGCATTAAACAGCTTGGAACGGCTTCTTTGGTATATCCATGCGCTCTTCATACAAGGTTTGACCATTCCCTGGGAACGCTTTTCGTAACAGATAAAATTATCCGTTCAATGGAACGTCTAAACGGCGGCAGAGTCGCTACGGAGGAAGAAGAATCCCTCGTAAGGCTCGCCGCTTTGATACATGACGTTTCACATATACCTTATGGGCATACCCTCGAAGATGAGAGGCATATTTTTGAAAGACACGACGATCCGGCCAGATTCGCCTGGTTTTTAAATCAGGGAGAAATGGCCGATAAACTTAGGAGTATGAAAATAAGCCTTGAAATCGAAAAGCTTCTAAATAAAACTCATGAAAATAAATTTTTGTCTGAAATAATCAGCGGCTCAATATGCGCGGATTTACTTGATTATCTTGCCAGAGACAGTTATTTCTGCGGAATATCTCATAAATATGACGAGAGAATACTTAGATATTTTAGAACCGAAAACGGAATATTTTATATAGATTGCCAAAAAGACGGGATAATAAGAGACGACGTGTTATCCGAGGTAATAAATTTGCTCAGGCTAAGATACTTCATGTCTGAAAGAGTATACTTTCACCATGCAAAAACCGCCTCCGGAGCAATGATTTCAAAAGCCGTTGAAACGGCTATGAAAAACGGGATGAAAAAACAAGAACTTTTTCCTCTTACGGACGAAGGCCTTCTGACTATGTTAGAATTAAAATATGGACATATAAAGTCTATCAGATCTCTAACATATGGAATAAAAACTCGCAGACTTTATAAGAGATGTTATATTCTAACAAAAAAAATAGGCCTTAAACGTCAGGAAGAGCTGATAACGGACTATCATATAAATAAGCAAAAACGCGATGAAGCCGAATCTTATCTGACAAAAAAGCTGCATATACAAGAAGGAGATCTCATAATATATTGTCCAGGGTCCAATATGTCGCTGAAAGAAGCTAACGTCATGGTAAAAACAGACAGAAACGCTCCTAAAAAACTATCTTCGTTAAATATTCCTGAAATAAAAGCGTTAGAAGAAAAACATAAAGATTTATGGAAGTTCTACGTTTTTATGGCTCCTTATCTTAGCGACAGAATAAAACAAATTTCAAGAGCTTGCGAAGATTTCTTTAAAGAGGCAAATCACCTTGCCTCTCTACAATCAGGTCAATCATTTTTTGAATTCTAAATAAGGAGAAACGACATGGGCAAAATTTTAAAGTCAATCTTAAACTTATTTTATGTAGATAAAGATCCGGAAGAGGAACAAGCTCAGGAAGAAGAACAGGCGCAGAAAGAAAAACAGGCGCAGAAAGAAAAACAGGCGCAGAAAGAAAAACAAGCGCAGAAAGAAAAACAAGCGCAGAAAGAAGAACAGGCGCAGAAAGAAGAACAGGCGCAGAAAAAAGAACAAGCGCAGAAAGAAAAACAGGCGCAGAAAGAAGAACAGGCGCAGAAAGAAAAACAGGCGCAGAAAGAAGAACAGGCGCAGAAAGAAGAACAGGCGCAGAAAGAAGAAC
>CASEKF010000039.1 GCA_949288455.1 uncultured bacterium | reverse complement strand
ATAAGTCTGAAGAATCGTAAGACTCGAATAAGTCGGAAGAATCGGAAGACTCGGATAAGTCGGAAGAATCGGAAGACTCGGATAAGTCGGAAGAATCGGAAGACTCGGATAAGTCGGAAGAATCGGAAGACTCGAATAAGTCGGAAGAATCGGAAGACTCGGATAAATCGGAAGTATCCGATACGTAGTTATCCTCCGCCGCTTTATCGATATCCAAAAGCGATTCAGGCGTTTCAGAACGATCGTCAGTTAAAAGAAGCTCTTCATTAACAGAAGACTCTAACGCGGAAGCGGATTCCTCGTATTCTATTTCTTTCTCTCGCTCGTTCAAAGGAATAAATAACGATTCCGAAGGCGCTAAAGTTCCGGTCGACGACTTAATCAAAACTTGTTGTTCTATAAAAGCTCTAAACTTATTTTCTAACGCCCCCTCTAATTCAGAAATAGAACTACAGTACGTCAAAGAAATATTTTCGATTTCTTTCTGAATAAGCTCAAAAAAACTTTCTTGTTGTTTTTTAATAGCGGCAATTTGTAATTTACACAGTTCTTTTATCTCACAAAGTATATTCTCAGCTCCGGCAAAAGCTTCCTTAATATCGACCGCTAACTTTTCAGACGCCTCTGCGGAAATTTGATTTTTAGAGGACAAAGCGTCTATATTCTCAAGAGCTTGAATCATTAAACCGGTAAGACCCGTTGTCTCGCTTTCTTGTTCTTCAGAAGAAGCAAGTTCAAATTTCTCAATAACTCTCGTCTTTTCCGATGACGACAGCTCCATATCAGGCTCTTTTTCAATAGCGATCGGAGAATCAAGATATTTTTCAAAGGTTGTTTCTAAATTGTTAAGTTTCTCAATATTCCGTTCGGCAGATTTATCAGAGTCCGCAGACAAAGATATTTTTCTTATTACAGGCTCGGAATTTTCCAATAAATCAGACTGAATAGCGGAAGAGCGTTCAGAAACTAGATTTTCAGAAGACAAAGAGGATATAGATACGTCTTCTCCCGATAAAGGTTTATCTTCAAGCGAATCGTCAGAATATTGTTCTAAGGGTTCCACAAGATCGACGGAAAGATTATCAGGCTCGTCTAATACTATTTTCTTTATTGCTTCCTGTTCATGACTTTCGTCCTCTATATTTTCGCTATCGTTAACTTCAGGCTCTTCTTTCTCAGAATACGCGTCTTTATTTAACAACGATAAGGCCTGTTCGGAATAAGGACTGCCCGGCAGCTGATTCTCAATAATTTCATACAGAAACTCCGCTCTATCGATATCATTGTCATGTATAGCCTGACTAATTTGAGCAATCATTTTAGCGGCGTGACGGTTGTTAAGTCTCAAAGTTTCGTTTAAAAACTTTTTTTCCTCCGCGGTTTTTCCGAAAGAACGACAAGCGTTGGCCAAAGCCAAACAAAAAAGATAATGGCGGCCTTCCTCAATCGCATCCAACAAAGTATAAATAGCGTCCGCAATATCGTCTTTAGCTTCGGCGATCAAACCAAGATGATATTGGTTCCAAGGAAAAGTTTCATTTATATCTTTCGACGCGTTAAATAACTCTTCAGCCTCGTCTAAGCGACCTTCGGCAAAAGCCTCGCAAGCAAGATCATAATACTTAAGCCACATAGGATCCAAATCCTTGTAAATCTGCTGAGCAAGCTTAAGAGAAAATTTAGACTCAGGATATAAACCTATTAACGAGCAGAAATACATCAAGGCCATTTCTTTATCGCCTTTTTTTGTCAGCATTTTTCCAAGAGCGACGTATGCCTGTTCGGCAAGCTCCATATTATTATAGGCAAAACAATCTATATTTAGGCCATCTATCAATTCAACGCAAGCTTTATCCCAATCTTTATTAACAAAATAATAAAGTCCCAGATAAATATGAGATTCGCCATTGTCGGGATCCAAACTCAAAGATTTATCCAAAAGTTTTTTAAATTCTTCCCCATCATTTGCCGGATTAAGTTTCTTTGCCTGCTCTAACAATTCTAAGGCTTCTTCTTGCATATTAACTCCTTGACACTCTATAATAATAAACTTAAAAAAAACAATTCGCTTGAAATATCACTCTAATCTGACGCTATTTTAAGGCGTAACAAAATCAATAGTTACATAGTTATACCAATCGGTCCGAATTAAGCTAACCTTTAGCTTATCCGAAAAATCGGATCAGCTAAAGGTTAGCGACATCGTCCCCCCCCGCAAAAAAATCGAAAGCTTCCTTCGGAGCGCGTATAACAGCCGATTCAAGTTCGATAATCCACCGCCGCGGATTCCTCGGTTGTTATTCCAAAACAGACGCAATTCATCCCCCGCTTATAAGCGAGGGACGTCTTATTAAAGAGTTAAATTAGAAACATATCGTTAATCTTCTTTCAAAGCTTTAGCTTCTTCAGAAGTTCTTTCTCTCATTGAAAGAGCTCCGGCAATACATTTTTGAACGCAAATACTGCAGCCGATACATTTTTCAGGATTAATTACGGGTTTTTTATCTTCTCCCAAACTAATAGCCAAATACGAACATCTTGTGCAAGAGCCGCAACTTATACATAAATTCTTGTCGACGGAAGATATTTTCTTAACCGGAGTCAAAGCCATAAAGTCAGTGATTGGCCCGGCTCCGGTCCTTACCGCGATCCCAATCAAATCTTTTACTGAAGATATGCCTCTCTCTTTCATTAAAAATGAAAGTCCCTGATGCAATTCGTCGATAACGTCGTATCCATTTTTCATAACGACGGTGCAAAATTGAACCGTAGTAACGCCTAGCGCAAGAAAATTCGCGGCTTCAAGATAATTCATAGGGCCGCCGTTGCCAGATATGGTAATACCGCTATCAGAAACGTTGGCAAGCGTTAAATAACTTATCGGAGCGACTCCGCGTCCGCTCATCCCAACTACGACGCCTTCTTCCCATTCTTTTTTATCTCTCTTTTTAAAACACATAGACGGGAAGGTATTTGCCAAAGTTATTCCGGCTTTTTTATCAGGATATTTGTCAAAAACTTTCTTTATTGCGTTTACGATTACTTTTATAGAAGTGACTTGAGCGGTCAATTTAAATATTTTAGGAATATCAGGATTACTAATTTCCATTACCCAGTCTATAATTTTAGCCGTTAAAGCGGCGTTTTGAGAAACGATATCCCCTTCCGTGCCATCTCCGCCCTGCGGACATGAAAGACTATATTCTATACCCATAGCTCCGGCATCCTCAAGCATGCGGGTATTTTTCTGCCATTGGGCTTTATCGGCTTCGTCGTTGCCGGTAACGGGACCTCCGGTAGAAGCCATCGTCAATCTATCCGGATATTCGGCGACAAGTCTGGAGACTTCCGAGCATACGCGTTTTAAAGGATGACCGGAAACATTATCGCAATTAGCGTAAGTATCTGCGTTAAACCTATGCATATATTCGCCGGGAATATGTATGGGAACGTCGTCGAAGGCAGTTTTCATTACGCCTCCGGCCCATCCTGCCTCATATGCCTTTTTCATCTGTTCATAGCCGTCTGAAGGCGGAGCTGCGGAAAGGATAAAAGGAGATATTATCTTTCTTCCGAAAAAGTCTGCTTCTAGAGAAACGGGAAGAGGATTATATCCTTGAATTTTAACCGAACTTTTAGCATGATTAGCAAAAACGGGTTTTTCTTTCTTCATAACAAAAGCGTCTGCCTCAACGGCCGCATTTTTACCGGAAGCGACGGCTTCTACTACCGTTGAAGGACCGTTTTTCAAATCTCCGGCGGTAAAAATTTTATCGCTTTCGCATGGTTTTAAAGAAGGTCTATTCCCAATAGCATAAATAACATGCCTGAACTCGCTCCTAAAAACTTTCGTACCTTCTATTTCTTTTAAAGCCTTTAAAGAAAACTTTTCGCCCTCAAGCCTAATTTTAACAGTTTCAATGCCGATAATATCGCCGTTGTCAACTTTTATCTCGACTACCTTTTGACGAGAACTTACGTCTATGCCATGCTCTAAAAGTTCTGCTCTCTCTTTGTTAGTCAAAGGCATTTCGCTAAGTTTTTCCAAAACGAACATTTCGACATGATCCGCTCCATGCAGTTTGGCGGAAACGGCGCAATCTACGGCAATAGCTCCTCCTCCAACGATCGCTACGGAACCGTTAAACGCGTAATCGCCGCATTTTTTCAAATAATCATACGCGTATATAGCGAAATCTTCGCCGGGAATACCCGGTTTTATAGGCTGATGCAAACCGGCGGCGACAATTACCGCGTCATATCCGGACTTACAATCTGGACAAGGATTAGACGAAGGAAGAAAATTGATATATTCATTTTTTAAGATAAAATCAATATCGGAATTAAGAGTCTCGGCAGGAAGGCGATACTCCGGAATTAAACGACATGCCCCTCCCGCCTTTGGTTCTTTATCCATAAGATCGACTTTATAACCTTTTTGCGCCAAAGTAAGCGACGCGGCCAAACCGGCTGGGCCTGCCCCTACGACGGCGACTTTTTTCCCATTTAGCCGTTCTTGATCAAGAGAGGGAATCGCCCCTAAAATCTTGGCCTTTTCTATAATAGTAGCTTGCAATGCCGGAATATTTACCGGAACGTCAAACTTAGCTCTGGAACAGGCGGCCATACAATGCTTATCGGGACACACAAGGCCGCAAATCCCTCCAAGAGGATTTGCCGTAAGAATTTCAGCCGCAGCGCGGGCATAATCAGATTTTTCTCCTGTTAACGCCGCTTGAATAAATTTATATGGTGAACACCCTGCAGGACAAGCCGCTAAACAAGGCTTTTCTGCGCAATGCTCACATTTCGACAGCTCCGCTTTAAGCTGAGCGTCCGTTAGAAAGATTTTAGTAGCCAAAAACACATACCTCCGATTCGTTTTTTGTTATAGTCTGTATAGTCTGTTTTTATACGTTTTAAAACTATTCTTCCTTATCGCAGGCAAAGACGCTCGCCCACGTAAATTCCGCCGTCAAATCCTTTCTCTTTTCGCTGGATTCTATAAGGAATTCGACTTCGGACGAATATTTTTTTTGCGCCTGTTTATTTAAAAGCAAACGATATGAAGTATCGTTCAAAACGCTGTTAGAAGACTGAGAGGCTATCTTTTTTAACAATAGTTTGAAATTGTCAAAACTAATATATCCAACTTTATCAAGAAACGATTTATAATTTACAAAAGCCGCATTGATTCTAAACGGAAGAAACTTATCCTTTACATAAATATCTAGAATATAATTCACGGTAATAACGGGCTGAGGTTTCTCCGTATCTCTATCTCCCGCAAAAATGCTTTGAAGCATCTGACCTAAAGCGGTTTTAGGAGGACTAGAAGTAAGAGATTTATCCATGATAAGTCCGGCGCATATGTACTCTATATCGTTATAATTAATCTTTTCCGTTTTTTCAGAGAGTTCAACCTCTATATAATCGGGGAAAAAACGACCGGCTTTTATTCTCAAGGGAACTTTAGACGAAATACTGTCTTCTATATCCAGAAGAACGACGTTTACCTTCTCGTTGGATTTAGAATCCGAATCTGAAACATCAAAAGTATCATCCTTTTTATCGGCATCAAAATTATCTTTGGAATCTCCGTCTCCCAACGGTTCGCATTTAAGCTCAAGATTTAACTCGTTTTCCGGCAGAGAAGAGGTCATAAATATAAAATCCTCCTAAAAAAATTAAAGCGGCATGTGATAAAGCCTAAAATTCTTGCGGAAATCAAAGACTGAAAATTTGCGGCAAAATTACCTTTGTTAACCGAATATGTCCGACCAATAGAACAATCTCGATTTATTCCGTCTATTCTTCCTGCATTCAAGCATAAACGCGTCGATTGAAGAAAATTCAGATACTCTGCCTTCATTTCTAAGAAGAGAATACGCAGAGCCGTTAAAAGCGCTTTTAACGGCTTTTATAGACAAGGACATAAGAAATTTTAAAAAGTTTTGCCTAACGTTATACTCGATCTCTTTTAAAAACATCCTGTAATTAACGTATTCGCTGTCGACTCTGTAAGGAGCGTCTTCATTTGTCATATATACGTCTAAAACATAATGTTGTTTATAAGACTTTTTATTCGAAACTCCGGAAGACAAATACGAAGAAGAAGGCTTTATTCTTTCATAAGAGCGGTTCGTCATTCTTGGCGTAAAAGTAGGCGAGTCGGTAAATTGAGTATGCTTTTCAGAATTTATAAGTCCTACGCATATATATTCCATTCGTTCATAGTAAAGTCTTTCAACTGTGTCATACAAAGAAATTTCCATACAATCTTTCAAAAAATAACCTGATTTCACGGCCTTTGCAAGTTTCCCGCCGCATCGTAAATCAATTTGTTCTTCCGGAGAGAGCAAAATATCTTCTTGCTTGTCCGTAAACTTAGGAGCATCTTCGCGCCAACCAAAATCTTTTACGGAAGTCTCTTTAGACTGCTCATACCCGCATTTTTCAAATTCGGTTTGAGCCTGTTCTTTCGCGTCTCCAAAAGCGCTTTCTAAAGATGTGCTCTTTTTAGCTTCTTCTTCATATACGTCGCTTAGCTTCCAATACACGTTGATATCGCCAAAGGAATCGGCATTTTCGTTATTAAATGAAGAATCGCCGTAAATGTTGTTAAAGCTATCCATTAAACCTCCAATAAAAATTCAGCGCTAAACCCTGATGCCAAGTTGCTTAATTTTTAACTTTAAATCGTTAGGATTATCCGAAGCGGCAAGAGCCGTCTCTAAAGAGATCCGCCCCTTTTTCAAATTCTCGACAATACATTTATCAAAAGAGATCATTCCGTCGGTATAAAAAAGATCCAAATCCTTGCTTATTTGAGAAATCTTAGCCGTCGACAAAAGATCCTTTATCCTTGCGTTAACTATCATAAGCTCGTAAAGAGGAATGCGATCGTCAGAAGTTTTCTGCCGGACAAGCCTTTGAGTTAAAGTCGCTTTGAGGTTAACGGAAAGAGCCTGAAGAGTCTGCATATGCATTTCAGACGGAAAAAATTGAAGAAGTCTCTCTATCGTCTGGGAAGCGTTGTTAGCATGCAGCGTAGCAAGAACAAGATGACCGGTCTCCGCAAAATACATCGCGGCCTTAACGCTTTCTACGTCTCTCATTTCGCCTATAAGCAACACGTCCGGAGCCTGCCTCAAAGCGCTCTCAAGGGCGGAAGTAAACGAACGCGTATCGATGCCTACTTCTCTTTGACTGATTATACAATTAATATCTTCATGAATGAACTCGATCGGATCCTCAATAGTAACTATATGTCCTATCGTCTTTGTATTTCTAAATTTAACCATAGAGGCTAAAGTAGTCGATTTACCGCTTCCGGTAGGCCCGGTAATCAACACCAATCCCGCTCGCAAAAGGCTAAGCTGTTCAAGTTTTTTTGGAAGACCCAAGGTCTCGAAATCAGAAATATCTTCTCTGATCTTTCTCATAACCATGGCTATCGTTCCTTTTTGAACGTATACGTTGACTCTGAAACGCCCAAGTTTAGGAGCCACATACATAATGTTGGATTCAAGGTTCTTTACAAAAGATTCCAGTTCTTCCTGGCGCAATATCGATCGTGTCAAAAGCTGCATCTCGTCGATCGTCAAAGGAGGCAAATCCAGAAGAACAATCTCGCCGTCAATCCTTAAATAAGGCTTATGTTCGCTCCTAAGATAAATATCCGAAGCGTTTTCTCTCACCATTATCTCTAACATCATATTTAAACGAGTCAACATCACGTTTTCCGTTTTTGCTTTAGCTTCCATTGCGGCTCCTTGCAAGATATCTTAATAAAAACTATACGGTTAAATAAAATTAAAGGACTAACTTTAAATAGAACTATATATAATAACGATAAAGTATATAATAACAGTATTGATTAAATTATTTTTAAGCTGATAAAATTCCTGTTACGATATAATTTTTTTTAAAATTGACAAGACACAAACAAATAGAGCCCGACGCGACAAAATCCAAAAAAACTTCATAAATCCTACAAAAATATATAACGAGCCCCTATAGAAAAATACCATCTCTTAGAAAACACGCTCTATTAACTTTGAATTTCACTCGTCAATCGGAATATCCAAGTATTGTTGTCTCTGCGGATTTAACTTAGATTGCTCTTTTGCCATATGATTTTTCCAATAAAAAAACGGTTCGACCTAAAATTTGTAGTTTTTAACGTCAAACCGCCTGAAAATATTGATAATTTAAAACGCGATAAACGCTTTACTCTTCAAAAGAATCTATCTCTTCCGCAAGAGCTATCAAATCTATGCCGGAACTAATATAACTTTCTCCCAACATTTGTAATTCCCGAGCCTGAGCTATTAACGCTTCGGCTTCTTGAACCATAATTTCTCCTTGAGCTTTGGACAAAGCTCCGACAGTTTTCTTCACGTCGCCTTCTCCCATCATTTCGCGGCCCTGTTCCAATTTTTTAAGCCCTTCGGCTTCCTGAAGCCTGCCCTTTTTAGCGGAAGTTATGCCTTTTTGAATTTGGTTAAGCCCCTTTAACTCTTCTTCCTGAGCTTTCTTAGAAGTCCGCATTCCTAAACGTATATCTTTCAAACCGTCTTTTTCAAAAGCGTAACCCATATCTTCCAATCTCAGTCCGCCTTTAATTGAAGATAAGCCGTCTTCTAAAAGCTCGTTAGCTTTCTTAGAATGGTTTAATCCGCCGTTTATTCTGCCAACCGTTTTCTTCTGCTTTTTCTGAAGCTTCTGCTCTTCCGTCAAAGACGCGGCAAAATCTGCGGCAAGAGGAACTTGAGCCTCTCTCGCCTGTTTGGTTAACTCAGAGCCAAACTCCATATACTCGGAGCCTTCGGATTTTAACTTCATTCCTTCGCTAATTAAAGTCTGACCTTGCTTCAATTCGTTTTCGCCTTTTAGTTTCATGCCGTAAGCTGCGTCCTTATCCTGCTGCGCTTCTGAAATAAGGCTGTCGGCCATATGTTTTTCCTGTCTGGCCTCTTCCATCAAAGCTTCGGAGGTCTGAGCAGATTGAGAAGGATCTAAACCGTTGAGCAAAAGAGAAGCCTGATATCTTAACTCTGCAGCCTTAATCTTAGCCTGATCTGCCTGCATACCCAAACTCATCCCCTGAAACATCATATCTATGCCTCCGCCCATCAGACCGAAAGCCGGGGTAAACATATGAACGTAAGCCGATCCAAAAGGATTCATAAGAGAATTTATAACTCCGGCTAAACCGAAGGGAGCGCACATAGGCGGAAACATAAAACCGGGGAAAGCGGTTAAAGCCGATAACCCCCAAAAACCGTTCTGATATACTCCTCCTCCTAAGTTCATAAATT
Organism: uncultured bacterium; assembly: GCA_949288455.1. Lineage (GTDB taxonomy): Bacteria > Vulcanimicrobiota > CADAWZ01 > CADAWZ01 > CADAWZ01 > CASEKF01. The sequence continues at coordinate 4,989 of CASEKF010000039.1, read as the reverse complement.
CATTCTTCTTAGCTAAAAGTTCTTCCGCCTGTTTTTCATAAACTTTTGCGGCGTCAAGCATCTCCTGAGCTTGTTTTTTTACCGCCTCGGCTTCAGGAGAAGAAGACGCGGCCGCAGCTTCCTTTGCCGCCGCGCTCTGCCTTAAAGCCTGAGCTTTGGCAATTTTAGAGTCGGCCGACGACGATAACGCCTCGGCCTGGGACAAACTAACTTCGGAATTTTTCAAAAGCTCTTCGCCGGCCGACGTTTTCTGAACTCCATCTCTGAACATATAGTCGCCGGCAGCTTTAAATTCGCAACCTTCAAGTTCTTCTTTAAGAGCCTGGCTCACTCCCGAAATAATTTTTTCCTGTCTTGATTCTATTTCCGCGTTCTGAGCAAGCTGTTTTTCAAAAGTATTTACACCTCGCTCTTTTTTAGCGTTGGCAAGGCGATCCTGATAAAACCCTTCCCGTATAAAATACAGCCCTTCCTTCTGAAGAGATTCTCCGGAAGCGTTTATATCCATACCGATATTGAATTTCTCAATGCCTTCGCCTTTTATTTTATCAGCTTCGTTATGTTTTTCAACCGACGACTGTATCTTATCATATCCTTGAGAAATTCTTTCGGCAGCTTTAGCCTGTCTTTCGCTGCCTTCCGAAGCGATCCTCAAACCGCTTTTTTCTCTCCGTTCGCCCTTGCCATGAAGAACTTTTCCTTCATGCTCCAGCTTTTCTCCTTCCTTCGATAAAACCAGACCGTCGCTATAAAGCTCTTCCCCTGAAGTTTCCATAAGAATACCTTCGCTTTTTAAAGCCGTTCCAACCGCGACATCGGCCTCTCCGCATTTACGGATAGAAGCGGCAGTCTCCGACAAAGAAGAATTCGCGGAAGCAGTCTGAGCCGAAGCGTTATGAAAGGATATATTAGGATTTGTAATATTTACCATACTTACAATTTTCTCCTTAGCAAATTCATACGTAACACTCTACGATATTCTCTATTCTTCATAATTTTAACACAAACTTTACGCGCATTCTACATACGCAGTGTAACAAAAATGTTAATATACTATCAAGGAAAAATTCTAAGCAAATTTCTAAGATCTCCGTCGCAAAGAGTCACGTCGGGAGATACTTTTCCCGGAGAAGTCATATTGCCTACGTTGGTCTTCACAAAAACAGTCTTGTAACCATGCTGATTGGCTCCAAAAATATCTCCATATAAATCGTCTCCTATAAAAGCCGTCTTATCAGGAGGAAATTCAAGCTGTCTAGACGCTATAGCGTAAATTTTATTATCAGGTTTGCTGCAGCCCACGTCTGAAGATAAAATGATAAACTCAAAAAACTGCCATAATTTTAAATCTTCAATCTCAGGAATAGTAAAAGCCGCTTGAGCGTTAGAAATAATGCCCATAGAATATCCCCGCCTTTTTAATTCCCTCAGAATTCTTCTCGCGTTAGGGTATAGAGAAATACTTTTTATCGACAAAGTCCGAAAAACAAGAGCCGCTTTTCTGGCGAACTCCTCGGAACAAGGCTTGCCCGAAAAAAGAGTTATCGCGTCTTTAAAAACCTGCAGTATATCGACCTCGGGAAACTTTACGGTTTTCAAGGCATTTGCATACAGCTCGGAACATTTTTGTCTGTAGTAGTTCATAAGAACATGACCCGAGACTTGTATATTCTCGTTGGAAAGCCACATGGCTAATCTGTGAAATTCGTTGTGAGTCTCATTGCTTTTTAAATCAATGAGCGTGCCGTATAAATCAAAAACCAACCCTTTACACTTAGCCATCTCGCATTTTTGAGTATTCCAAAGTATTGAAGACAAAGATCCGCCCCTGGAATCTACGCAAAAGCCGGATCCGGGACAGGGATAAGCCTTATTGTTAATTATTGCGCGCGCCAGTTCTTTTTCATTTCTGACGGGCATAAAAAATTTAGTCATATAACGCCCGGGAGATTCCGAAGCGCTTCCGCCTAAAGCGCAAAATTTAACTTTTCGCTTCAACTCTAGAAATTCTCTCATTTCCTTTTTAGAAATTCCGTCGGAAAAAATTTCTAAAGCGTCAAAAAGATCAAAAGCCGAAAATTTCCTATCTATATATTCGTACGCGATATTTTTAGAAAATTCTCCGGCGTTTGAAAGAATTAATACGCAACATCCGCCTTCCCTTCTCGCCCAATGCTTTAGCTCTAAAGAAGAAAAACCGTCCTTAAAAACGGAATCGCAACCTATTACAAGAATGTCCCCTTCTTTACATTTTACAATTTGCCCTTTAAAAATTTGCAGACGTAAATCGCCTGTTTTCAACCGGACGTTGCTAATGTCTTCATCTGTCCAAAGAGCTCCTCTTCGAACTAACACAATACCGTCGAGTCCTAGGGACGAAGCTTCTAAAACTTGATTTAAAGGAAGCTCTCCGGCGGAAGCGCAAGCGTCGGTTTCTACATGTATATCTATAATCACCTTATTAATAAGCTTGAGAGAATAATTTTTTCATTTCGTCAGGGCGCGAAGTCCTCAACATTGCTTCATCTTTAGAAATTTGATTATTTTTCACAAGCATTCTTAAACTCGCTTCCTGATTCGTCATTCCGGCTTCTCTTCCAGCTCCTCCCATCACTTGATATACCTGCTGCAGCTTATTGTCTTTAAAATGCTGCCTCATAATATTTGAAGATCTATATATCTCCATAGCCGGAATAAGAGTTTTCTTATCGGTATGTCTGCATAACACCTGAGAAAAGCCGGCTTCAAGGGAAGATGCGATAGTATTTCTCGCGTTGTCCTGAAGATATACGGGATACATATTAATCAACCTTTCAATCGCGGGAACAAGCGAAGTAGCTATCATTTTTAAAATTACGATGCCGCCCGCCGACATAAGCAGCAGCGAATTGAGTTCCTGTAAATTATAAACGTCGTCGACTACTAGCGCGTCGGCCGACTGATTTATAACATTTTCAAAGAACAGACTTCTGTTTTTTACGTCCAAACCCGCTTCTCTCTGACAAATTACTCCCTTTTGATTTTTGAAAAGAAATCTTATCGGATTTTCAAAAGTCAAAATTTTTAAAGGTCTTTCCTTGAGCATATAATTAATAATCGACGCTAAAGTAGTGGACTTTCCTCCGCCTTTCGGGCCTGCTACTATGACGAGACCCTTTTGAATATCTCTGACTATCTCGCTAATAGTCTTATGCAGGCGCAATTCTTCGAAAGTAGGTATATTTGTCGGATAAGTTCTAATAACTACGGAAATAGAACTTCTCTGCATAGAAACGCTAAAACGATAACGAGACTGACCGGGAACGCTTAAAGCGCAGTCTATTTCATTCGTATTAAGGAACTCGGCGCGCTGTTCCGGAGACAAAATTTCTCCCGCAAACTCTTTAGTATCATCAGGAGACAACACGTCGTTCCCCAAAGGGATGATATCTCCCACCTTATTTCTATATAAAACGGGAGAACCGGGAATTAGATGAAGCTCATATATACCGTTAGCGACCATTCCGCCAAGCAACTCATTTTTATCTATACTCATAAGTTTTCCCAAGATTCAAATTAAAAGAATCTTCCTTTCATAAAATTTATCGAATTAAAAATTCACGCAATAATTTTATTTGCCTACAAGTCTTGCAAATTCGTCCGGAGAAGACGCCTTAGCAAGGCCTTCGTCATAAGTAATAAGTCCTTGAAGGTATAAATTTTTCAAAGAAACTTCAAGCGACTGCATTCCGTACTGCGCTCCGGATTGTATAGCGTTGGGAATTTGGAAGGTTTTGCCTTCTCTTATAAGATTTCTAATCGCAGGCGTGACTGGCATCATCTCCATGGCTAAAACTCTGCCGGATCCTTCCGCTTTTGGAAGAAGAGTCTGACATATGATCCCTTCTAAAGTAACCGACAACTGCATTCTTATCTGCTGCTGTTGATGAGACGGAAAAATATCAATAATCCTGTCTACGGTCGTCGCTGCGCTGTTAGTATGCAGAGTCGCCAAAACAAGATGTCCGGTTTCGGCGGCCGTAATGGCTATAGAAATAGTCTCTAGATCCCTCATCTCTCCTATCAGTATAACATCAGGATCCTGACGCAAAACATGCTTTAGAGCGCTTGCGAAACTATTGGTATCCTCCCCTACCTCCCTCTGGCTAAGAACGCTATTTTTATCTTTATGTAAAAATTCTATCGGATCTTCAACGGATACGATATGACATCTCTTATTCTCATTGATATGATTGACCATAGCCGCGAGCGTAGTGGACTTTCCGCTTCCGGTAGGTCCTGTTACCAAAACCAAACCTCTAGGCTTCATAGCCAATTCTTTTAAAAGATGAGGCAGTTTAAGTTCGTCGATCGAAAAAGGACGGGATGGAACGACTCTTATGGCGGTAGCCCAAGAACCTCTCTGAAGAAAGACGTTTATCCTGAATCTTGACAATCCCGGAACGCTATAAGCTAAATCAAGCTCTTTTTCAATTACAAATTTTGACTTCTGTTCGTCGGTGAGAATGCTTTCTATCATTCTCCTTACGACTTCTCCCGACAAAAGTTCATACGTAATGGGGACCAGTTCGCCGTCAACTCTTATCATAGGAGCGCATCCGGCCTTTAAATGAAGATCGGAAGAACTTTTTTCAACCATAATATGCAAAAGATCCTCCAAAGTCATTTCCTGCGTTAAATCGTCAATATCAAGCTGTTCAAGCTCTTCATATAAATCAAGATTCATATTCATAAAATAAACCTCTTTAATATTAAAATTATATAAAAGAGAAAAATATCAAATAATTTAATATTATATGAAATATACTAAAAACGTTAAAAACGACAAAAACAACGCCCTAATATAATTAAAAAATCTTCTATATATTTCATTTTTATCCTTTTTAATAATATACGCATAAATAATACGAATAATTATCCTAAAATCATAAAGGTCTTATCTGTTATTCATCACAAAATCCGCCAATTTATATAACAAAACATATTTAC
>CASEKF010000038.1 GCA_949288455.1 uncultured bacterium | reverse complement strand
TGCTTTTTTGTTTTCAGATTCTACCGTTTTTTTCCCCGATATAGCACTTTCAGGATCGTCCGGAATAGTTAGTTCGAAAGCTTTTTATGATATTCAAAATTCTATTTTTGCCGCTTCCGCTCAGGCTGACGATTATAATTTGAAAGCTCTAGGAACTTCTGCTAATATTTCCGGACATATTTCCGCCGTAGGGCGGCCTGACTTACCTTTTGCGGCCGGCAATCTAAAATTAGGCAATATTCAATCCTCCGGAATGAGACTTGGCGATATGAATTTTCCTTTAGCCGCGGCGAAAGATTTTGTCGTTTTTTCGCTTAACGCAATATCTCCGGCAGGTTCGGCGCTAGCGGCTGGTTCCGTGTCTCTTCCAGATAAGGGAGCGGATATGTGTTTTAAAACATGTGATTTTGATTCTACTAACGTATTTAAGTCTGGAGTCGATTTGCCAAAAGTCAGCGGAGACATATCCGGAAAACTTATCGGAGACGCCGAATCAGGTTATCTTTTGGGAGCAGATTTATTACAACGGTCCGCGTCTTCCGAACAGGCTCCTAAACAAAGAACGGCGGGGAGAATAGGCGGCGTTTTTCATGCCGGATCCGAGCCGTCCATAATTTCTTACGCTCTTTTGCATAATCCTGAAATAAATTTGCCCGCAACCGGTTGTTTTTCCGCGCTTAAAGGAAGCGTAAAGGACGGGTCGCTCCTTCTATCAGGAGCTTTAAAAACATTGTCCGCTTTCGGCGAGATATCTTTTGACGACGCCGAATTTGCGGGTATTCCCGTTTCTCAGGCTAATTTTTATACCTCGCTTAACGGCGGAGATTTAAATGTAAAATCTGTATCCGCCAGCGGCTCCGCCGGAAGTTTTTATTTAGCGGGTAAGGCTGATTTAAAGAATAAGGACGCGTATCTCGCTTTAGACGCTTTTAATTTAAATTTAAATTCTCTTATTACGGAAACTGATTTGTCGCCTTGGAATATCAATATCCGCAATCTTCTTCAAAACTCCAAATTTTACGAATGTCAAGGTACGGCTTATGTTGAAGCCGACGTAAAAATAAAAAATGGAGGTCAGCCGACGGTTGACGGAAGATGTTACGTGCCCGACGGAGTATGGAGGAACGAGCGTCTCGCTTTATTTTCCGCTTTTTCCTCAACCGCACAATTTGTCGCGATTAACCATTTCGATTTATCTATGGGCGTAAGCGGCTTTACGGGGCAAGGCTGCGTCGGACTGCGTCAAGACTCGCCCTTAGCTTTAAACGTTGAAGCAAAAAAAGGAGATATCGGTAGACTTGTCGCTTTGTCTCCATTTCAAGATATTCCGATAAAAGGTAAGTTTGACGGTTCCTTAATATTAACCGGCACTCTTATGAATCCGGAGCTTAACGGCAGTATTATGGCGACCGACGTTTTGCTTGCGGGCTTGAATGTAAATTCGCTTTCTGCGGATATAAAGACGCGGAAAAATTGTTTGAGTCTTGACAATATATCTATCGATACGCCTTACGCGCTGGCTAAAGGCCTTGGTACGATTACGTCTGACGGGAAGATAAATTTAAGTTTAGCTTCCGACGACGTGCTGCTGGGCAATATTCCCGAATTAAAAAGGTATCTCTCCGGAGATGCAGCCGCCAAATTCGATTTAAAAGTTTCCGGAACGCATGTAAAGCCTGTGTTATCCGCGTCGTTTAAGACGACGAATTCTTTTGCTATAAATAATTACAATCTGGATTCGATAGAAGGAAGCGTTATTTATGACGACGGACTTGTTACGGTAAATAATTTTGCGGCTAAAAAGGACAAAGAATTATATTCGTTTGCAGGCAAGGCAAAATTGAATCTTCCTTTTAAGAATGTTAATTCTAGAAGATTTATACTTAGGCGCTTAGTTTCAGATTTAGTTTTGGCCGTGAATATTGAAAACGGCAACTTAGAGCTATTTTCCGATTTAGCGTCGAACGGAGAAGAAGATAATATTCAGCTTTGTTCAGGTCATATAAACGGAAAATTATTTTTTGAACGCAGTTTTCCTGCCCGACAGTCTAAAGTCAATATCGATATGTCTATGTCTGACGGAAGTTTTATGGGAGCTCGGTTTGATCGTTTTACTTTGCTTGCGGACGGAGAAAATAGAAATTTTAAAAATTTTGACGTAGATTTGCTTTCAAAGTCGGGAACTTTAAAAGCCGTAGGGTATTTTAACGACACTGATGATTCCGGAATTTACGTTAAGTCTACAGATTTGGATTTAGCTTTGATAAAACCGTTTGTATCTTATCTTCCGGAAAATTTTATTCCTTATGGCAAGTGCGATATTTATGGTAAATTGGCTGGGAAACTTAGAAATCCGGATATATCATGTTTAATAGAGGTTAAGGACGCTAAAGTAGGCGATGTGCCTTTAGGAAAAGTTACCGGAAAATTTTCTACCGAACAGTTAGACGTCCCCGTTCCGTTTAAAGGTTATATTACGGAACAATTAGACGTTATTCCTGAAAAACCTGTAGTTTATATTAATTCAAACGAAAGATCTAACGTGTTAACGTCGGATATACGGCTTATAAGCGATACGGCTGATTTGAGATTAAATGGACATTTGCCTTTTTCATTCTCTAATTTTGATTTGTCTCAGAATGGCGATATGGATTTAAATTTCTCTGCTGAAACTTCAACTTTAGATTTGCTGCGTATATTCGCGCCCATATCTGAGATATCGTCCGGAAGTTTATCTTCTAAAGCCAATATATACGGCGTGTTTCCGGATATACTTATTACGGGATCCGCTGTAGTTGAAAATGGCGAAATTACTCCTTTAGTTTTAAAATCGCCTTTAAAAATCGTAAATACGTCCGTTGATTTTAAAGGCCGAGATATCCTTGCGGATATTAATGGAAAAATGGGAGACGGAACGTTTAATTTAGGCGGAATTATTGATTTTACTAATATGCGACTTAAAGCCGCCGATATGTTCTTGAAGGGAGAAAACCTTCAAGTAATATGTCAAACTTTATTTTCAGGTCTTATGTCTTGTGACGTTCGTTTTTTAATGAATGAATCGGAGAAGAAATTATCCGGAAATATAGACGTTTTTGACGCTTTACTTGCAGCTTCTCCATCTTTATTTTCTAAATTTTCCAAAGGAGATAAAGAATCTGAAGAATCGGATCCGTCCTCAGAAAATAATAATTGGTTTAAAAATAGTTCGTATTTAAATATAACCGATAAACAAACTTCAGCGAAGATTGAAACTGTTCCGGAGACTGAAAATGACGCTTTTGATCTTAAGCCGTATATACCCGATTTATTTGCAGGAACTGTTTTAGATTTGAATTTTAATTTGGGTCAAAAAGTTTGGGGAACTTTTATGTCTTCTCAAGTGCAGGCTACCGGTAACGTTCATATAGCCGGCATGATAGAAAAACCTAATTTAAAAGGAAGGATAGCTTTATCTAAAGGAACCGTTGTAATTCCGCTCGTCTTGGCTCCTTTTAAATTAAATTACGGAAGTCTGTTGTTTTCCGGAGACGGAATTATTCCTAAAATTTTCGTAAACGCAGAATCAAAATATTCTGAGTATACGTCGTATTTAACCGTGGCCGGCTCCGTTATATCTCCTAAAATTACTATTGAGGGGAGCGTCGACGGATTAACTGAAAACAATTACAATCCTTCCGGAGGAATTTCTTCGACCTCGTCGTTTGACGCCGTGTCAAATATGGCTAATTCTTATATGTCTAGTATGGCTCTATCCAGTCTTGTAGAATTTAGTTTTATGCGTCCTACTTTGAACGCTCTTAATAGATCTTTAGGACTGTCTGATATGAGCGTAGAATTTAACGAAAGGGGTTATTTTACCGTCAGATTAGCTAGAACTATATCTAAAGACGATAGCTTATTGTTGATATACGAATATTCTCCGGATCTTCAAGGACAATATCGAAATTTATTAGGCTTTGAGTATCGCTTTTCCAGAGGAATGAAAGTGAGGGTTTCGCAGGATATAAGGGGAGGAATGTATATTTGGGTTCAGTCTTTCAG
>CASEKF010000037.1 GCA_949288455.1 uncultured bacterium | reverse complement strand
TTTTTATATATAAATATTTTGGTTATTTGTTTTCTTTGTCTGCGTTTGCCGCTTCGTTAGACTCTCCTGAATTTTCTTTGCTTTCGGGGTTCTGCAGTTCAAACTGTACTGAAGATTCAAGGTTCGTAGTGTTCTGGCGAGTTTCTATTTTATTGTCTTTAGCCTTCATATTTATGTTTCTGACTACTTTTAATTGCGAATTTCTGTCGCCTTTCACTATGCATCCTTGCGTCACGTCATACAGATAGTAGCCGGTTCCTGTGCCTTCTGTGCTGGTCGTTATCGAGTCGGGTATTAAATTTTCTTCTTCAGATTTAGACTCTTCCGTTTTTTCCGGTTTGGGAGGAGTTATTTTGAGAGATTCTGTCAAAGTTACCTGTTCTTCTATGCGAGCCATATTTTTTTTGTTGTATTTTTCGTATCCTTTAAACGTATAAACGGTTTTCTTATTTAATTTTCTATAAGTATTGGGTTGAATTTCTTTATCTATCTCGACTATTTGTTCCCAAGTTTGTCCTATAGTCGTCGGTTTTACGTCGAATGGAATTTTTGTCAGCAAATCTTGCGGAGGATCATCTTTAGATATTTCCGTACCGTTGATTTCAAGTCCTACTCCTCTTTCGTTTATTTTGAAAGTGATCGGACGTCCTGTGTCGGGAATAGGTATCTCCTGAGTTTTTCCATCTTGTTTCTTGCTAAGCTTCATGTTTTTCGTAAGTATTTCGAATTTGATATCGTTGTTTTGATTCACGTCTATAGTTTTTTCCGATAATATGAAGGAAGTCGTAACTTCTTGTTCTTCATTGGCGGCAGTTTCTTTTCCTTCGGCGTTTTTATCGGCTCCGGTCGGAGCGCTATCTACTGAAACCATTTTGTCCGAGGATTTAAAAGAATATTCTCTGACTGTTTCCGGCGCGCTTTTATATTTAAAGTCTATCGTTTGAGATTCCGTGCATCCGCAGAAAAATACGGAGGTTAATAATGCGCTTAACGCGATTAGCTTTTTACTTATTGTAATCACTTTTATCATACTCCTTAATAAAATTACAAATAGCGTTTGTGGTTATAATGAATGTCATAACATTCTATTTAAATTCTGTTTTTCCTTTTCATTAGTTTTTGAAGGTTATATTTTTTTTCCATTGAAGTTTTTTAAATACGTACAGCTTATTAATATCTTTGATAATTAGGAGGCCATTGATGAAACCGGACGCTTTACTGGCAGGAGTTTCCGATAAAAAATATTTTATTCTTGGAAACGAGGCTATAGTAAGAGGAGCTTTAGAGGGCGGTCTTCAGCTTGCCGCGACGTACCCGGGTACTCCGTCCTCTGAAATCGGCGACATATTATACGCTCTTTCTGAAAAAACTAACGTTTATTTTGAGTTTTCAAATAACGAAAAAGTCGCTATGGAAATTGCGGCTTCCGCCGCAGCATGCGGTTTGAGAAGCATGACTTTTATGAAACATGTCGGTATGAACGTGGCGGCAGATCCTTTTATGACGGCCGTATATATCGGCACGGAGGGCGGTTTTGTGATTATCGCCGCCGACGATCCTTCGATGCATTCTTCTCAAAACGAGCAAGATAGCAGATATTACGCCAGATTGTCCGGTATACCTATGCTTGAGCCGTCAAACTCGGAAGAGGCTTATTTGATGACTAAGTCGGCGTTCGAATTATCTGAGCGTTTAAAGCTGCCGATATTGCTTAGAACTACCACTAGAGTAGCTCATTCGAGATCCGCGGTTAAGTTTGGAGAAATTCCTCTTAACGACAGAAAAGCGGAGTTTATAAAAAATCCTTCTAAATGGGTCGCTATTCCGGCTAATGCCGTTAGAATGCATAAAGAATTGTTGGAAAAGCGAGAAAAAGCTTTAGAATTGTCGGAAAATTCGGAATTTTTAAAGATTTTTTACGCTTCTGCCGGATCTCAAAAAGGAATTATTTCTTCCGGTTGCGCGTTTAATTATGTCGTAGACGCGGCTCGAGAACTTAAAGCAGACGTCGATATTATGAAAATAGGTATGACTTCTCCTTTACCTGAAAAAGCTATTGCGGATTTTTTAAAGGCTCATGACGAAGTTTTGATAGCTGAGGAGCTTGAGCCTTATATTGAGGAAGCCGTTAGAGTAGTTGCTCAGAAAGTCGGTTTAAATACTGTTATTCATGGTAAGCTAGACGGATATTTTTCAGTTTTGTACGAATATAATCCGGATATATTAATCTCCGCGTTAAGTTCTTGGTTAGGCTTAAAATTGGAAGCCAACAAAGTTTTTCCGGAGAAAGTCGATTTGCCTCCCAGACCTCCGGTTTTATGTCCGGGATGTTCTCACAGAAGCGTTTATTACGCGGTTAAAAAAGCTTTGAGAAAAGTTGGAATGAAGGACGCAGTTTGTCTAAGCGATATAGGATGTTATACTCTCGGGATAGCTCCTCCTCTTTCCGCCGCCGATTATTTGCTGTGTATGGGATCGAGCGTCGGGACGGGCTGCGGTATGTCTAAGGCTTTAGGCCGTAAAACGGTAGGTTTTACGGGAGACAGCACTTTCTTTCATTCCAGTTTATCCGGACTTATAAACGCGAGACATAACGATCACGATTTTCTATTGGTAGTGCTTGACAATCATATTACCGCGATGACCGGTCATCAGCCTAATCCGGGAAATTCCGGCCGGCTCGGTTGCGTACGTAACGCTAAGTCTATAGATATAAAGAAAGCTGTCGAGGGATTAGGAATTGAGTTCGTAAAAGAAGTAGACGCTTATGATTTAGACGCTATGGCCGCAATTTTTAACGAAGCTTTATTGTTTAAAGGCGTGTCCGTAGTAATCGCCAAGCGGCCTTGCGCGCTCGATTATTCTAGATTTCATGCGAAACCGGGATTATTTAGAGTAAATCGGGAAAAATGTACCGGCTGCGGCGTATGCCTTAAAACTTACGCTTGTCCGGCTTTTTATAAGGACGGCGACAAGACCGCCATAGATCCTTCGTTGTGTTTTGGTTGCGGAGTATGCGTCAGCGTTTGTCCTGTAAAATCTATCGAGGCGGTGAACATTCATGAATAAAAATTTTCAACTTGTAATTTCCGGCGTAGGCGGTCAGGGGATTTTGACGGTCGCAGATATTTTGGGAACTTCGGCTATAAACGAAGGCATCAACGTAGTGATGAGCGAAGTGCATGGTATGTCTCAACGCGGAGGAGTCGTTATAAGCGAGATGAAGATAGGCGATTTTCTCAGCCCTCTAATAGCGGACAGTTCGGCAGACGCTATTTTGTCTTTTGAGCCTGTCGAAGCTTATCGAATTTTGAACAAGGCCCGCAGAAATACTTTTGTAGTTTTTAATCTTAAACCGACTCCGCCTCCGGGAACATTGGCCGGAGATTCTTATCCGGATCCCGCGGTTTTGCTTGAATATATGAAAAGAGCCGGCGTAAACGCAATCGGCGTGCCGGCTTTGGAATTAGCCTGTAAGGCGGATAATTTGAGAGGGGAGAATATGGTTATGTTGGGGGCTCTTTCCGCCGTTCCGAATTTTCCCGTATCTTCCGCTGCTTTAGAATCGTTGATAGCCGCCAAATTCCCTAAGGCTAAGAAAAATAATATCGCCGCGTTTAACGAAGGGAGAATTTTTGCCGAATCGTATGTCAACAATTTGCAATAAATATGTAAAACTATATAAAATTATTTTCATGCGGCCTTAATGCGGGTCTAATGCGATTTTATCGTTAATATTGTTTTCTCTTTAAACGGCAGGCTTAATTAATTTAAAGTTCCGCCGTTTTTTTGATCTTTATAGATCTTGACTTTTTTTTGAAGTATGTTCTAAAAATTTTATTTTAATTGCAGTTTCGTTTATTTTTATCGGTTTATTTCTTAGTAAAAAATCTATTATTTTATGGGCCATGGAAGGATTTTATATACTCATGGCGAAAAAAAAGCTAATAACGGAAGCCGTTTATGTAACGTTTAGACCTTTTCTTTCTCCTTGGCCATGGTTATATAAATGGCAGGTCGTTATCTCCACTGATTTTTCCTTTCTCCTCTTAGCTTTTTGTATGTTAGCGGGAGGATATATGAGCGACGAAATATTGGCTAAATTAAACGGAGGCGAAGTTACGCCTTTAACGGCCAAACGTAAAAATTCCGTTTTTTCAGACATCGATATGTCGAGATGGAAAGACTATCTTGGCGATATCATAACCGATACGTTATGGCTTCTTGGAGCTAGAGACAGGAGCGACACTCATTCCGGCGATTACCATGGCAATTTTGTCCCTCAGATCGCATATCAAGTGATAAATCGTTATACGAAATCAGGCGAAATAGTTCTCGATTTGTTTAGCGGTATGGGAACGACTTTAATCGAGTGCTGCCACCTGGGAAGACATGGCATAGGAGTCGAGCTTAATTCGGATGTAGTTAAAGCTAGTTCGTCCAGAATTTACGCTTCCGATACTCCTTATAATACTTCCGCCGAGCTTATTAACGCCGATTCCGCTTCAGACGAGGTTCGCGATCTTGTTCTGCGGCAATGTGAAAAATTTGGGCGCAAGAACGTTCAGCATGTTATTTTACATCCGCCTTATTGGGATATAATCAAATTTAACGACGACGAAAGAGATCTTGCATGCGCTCCTACATGCGAAGATTTCCTTATGCGTTTCGGCAAAGTTGTTCGAAACGCTTATGAGCTTCTGGAAAAAGATCGTTTTATGACTCTTGTGATCGGAGATAAATATGCTAAAGGCGAACTTGTCCCTTTAAGTTTTGAGTGTATGAACGTTTGCAGAAATATCGGATTTAAGCTTAAGGCAATTAACGTTAAAGATATTCAGGGAAATGAGAAAGCCAAAGGGAAACAAAGTAATCTTTGGAAATACAGAGCTTTAAAACAAGGTTTTTACGTGTTTAAACATGAATATATAATGATATTTAGAAAATAGCAGCTTATTGGGGAAGGGGTTGAAATTTACTTTATGAATTCTATCGACGATATTTTAACGTTTGCAAAGACATGTAAATCCGCTAAAGTTGCCGTTGCCGCTCCTGAGGATCGGGCCTCTTTAGAAGCGATAAAAGCCGCCGTAAGCGCAAATATAATTTCGGCCGTTTTAGTAGGGGATAAAAATAAAATTGAATTGGGAATAAAATCTGTTGAAATGTCTTTTCAAAATATTGAAATAGTTGAAGCCGAAG
>CASEKF010000036.1 GCA_949288455.1 uncultured bacterium | reverse complement strand
TTCGTTTCGTTTTTAGTATTCGTATTTTTTGTCCCCGAAAAATCGAAGCTGGATTTTATTAATTCTTTGCCTGAACAACTTTCTTTGTTTAAGAATATTTTTAAGTTTTTTATTTAAAATCGCTTGAGGCGTTTGAACGGTAAGCAAAACTATGTAAACGCTCTCGCTCTATTAAGAGTTTGATTTTTATGAAAAAATGAAATTTTTATAGGCTTGGGTTTTAAAAGCGCTAAGATGCAGCGCGAGCTGTCTTTTAAGGAGGCTATATGAATATTAGTTCCGTCGGAGCTCCGATTTTGCCCGGACAAGCGAATATAAGTTTTATAAAAAGCAAACCTCGGCTTCAAGAGTCTAAAAACGAATACGTTGATTCTTTTGAAAAAGGTCTCGTTAGCGGAGGTTCGGTTCCTGATTTAAAGACTGTGTTGAAGCTAACGAAAAGCGAGACGGCTTTTCATTTTCCTTCTGATGCGTCAAGTTTACGAAAGATGGCGTCTTTGGCAGGACAGCCTTTGAGCGAAACCGAAGTGAAAGCCGCCAGAAAACATCTGAAAGAAATAAAGGAAGAAGTTAAATCTTCTTCCTTGTCCAAAAACGAGCCTAAAGTTCAATGGCTGAATCTTGCCGAAGATGCGGTTCAGAGCGCAGCGGACGCTATTAAAGCCGAGTCTAGGAAAATAGCTTTTGAAAAAGTTCAGGAATCTTACGGCAAAGAGATTCCTGACGTTTACGAAACGTATTTTAAAGGTTCTAAAATATCTGCGAACGAGATGAATCAGATTTTGGCCGTAAGAGACGATTTATCTTCCGCTGATTCTAAGATGAAAACGACAGGAAATTATGTCGAGCCTCTTATCAGAGGGGATATTTGGGATACCAAGATAAATCTTGTTCGAAAAGCAGCGGAACATCCTACTAGAGACGGCAAGCCTGTAGAAATTAACGCTTTGTACTATGAAATGGCCAGCGACGAAATGATCTCCGGTCTTTCAGACGCCGCTTCTGCCGGAGCTAAAGTAAAAGTAATTTTGGATCCCGGAACGGTTCAGAATAACGGAAACGGAGTATACGACGCTACTTCGGTAGCGGTTAGACTAGCCTCGGTTGAAAAGCTCTTGAGCGGTCAGAAATCGGAGAATATGGCCGTAGGTTTCTATCCGCTGCAGGACAGTCTTGGAGGCAGCGGCGAGATTATGCACCGTAAGCTTTTGAGAGTTGGAGAAGACGTTGTTTTCGGCGGAATGAACGCAAATCATGGCTCTCATGAGAATATAGATTTCGCAATAAAAATAAACGGCCCTGCGGCGAAAGAATTGGGAGAACTTTTCGCGGACGACGCGGGGTATTCGGCCGGAAAATCAAAGGATGAAGTGTATGGAAACAGGTTGAATTCTATTTCCGACCCGGATAAGAAGATAGTTTTGTCTAAATGGGGTTTCAATTCGATGGTTTACGCCGCTTTTGCCGATAAGGCCGGTTTGACCGGAGAAGAAAGCGAAGAAGAAAGAACTTTTAAGATTGTGAACGCGGCGTCTAAAGACGGCGTGAATCTTGCGAGTATAGCCGAACTTGAAGATTTTGACGGCAGCGGCGTTAAGGACAACGCTGACGCTTTAGAATATCTTTTGGGCTCAGGTTCTTCCGACGTGTCTTTAACTTCCGAAGGCAGAAAAATGCTTTTGGATCTAGTCGACGGCGCGTTTGATAAAATAAATTCGCGCGATAACGTTAAACATTTGAAAAACGCTTCTCCTCCTGCAGGCGAAACTCCGGCAGGAGGAGAAGCGTCTTCGAACGTAGTCGCCGTAGCTAGCGAAGGATTCGAACGTCAGGGACTTCTTTTAGACGCTATAGATGAAGCGGAAGATTATATTAAAGTCTCGGCTTTCGTGATGACTAAAAATATAGCCGAAGTTCTTGCGGCTAAGAAGAGCGAATTTGAAAAACAAGGCAAAAAAATCGATATTGAAGTGATTCTCGATCCCGGACTTTATACTTATGGCGGAACTCCTAACGAAGCCGGATATAAAATTCTTGAAGACGCCGGAATAGACGTAAAATGGAGCGTTTTAGAGAGGACTTCAAACGATCATGATCGGAAAAATCATTCAAAAACTATTATAACCGATAAAGCTATGCTTACCGGTAGCGCTAACTTTTCGTCAAAGGGCCTGAGAGATAATTGGGAAGCCAGCAATATAGTATATTTTGACGAAGATAATCCCGCTAGTTTAGAAATGCGGAAAAACGTAGTTGAAGATTTTGACAGAATGTATGAACGCGAAGCCTTAGGAGTAGATACTCGTAAAGCGGCGGATGAAGAGTACCGTTCTTATAATGGAGCAGATAAAGCCGTTCTTAAGGAGAAATATCGAGATAGAGCGATACGGGATTTTTGCAGGCAGATAGAAAATTATGAACGTCAAAGCGCTTCTTATATATCTGACGATTCTAGATTGAATATATCTTCCGGCGACGAAGGTTATGAAATCTTAGATAAGCTTGACGATTCCTACGTTGATAATATGCGAAAGGAATTATCTTCTTGGCATCTTCTTAAAGATATGTCTTCATAATTCGCTAAGCTGAGCTTCGAGTATGCCGTTTTTTAATTTTATTACTGGAGGACAAGGATGTCTGGAACTAACATTACTATTACGCTTACCAACGGCTGGAAGCTTTCTCTTCCCGATGGAATTACTTTTGGAGAATTAGAGCGGGTAGGCAAGGATAAGATGGATTGCAAATATCCCGCTATGGCGGCGAGAGAGAACAACGAGTTAAGATCTCTTAATGAAAAGGTTCATGACGGAAGTATGGTTTCTTTTATCGACGGAAGGTGCGAAGAGGGCAGGAGAGTTTATAGATACAGCATGATTATGATGCTCTTAAAAGCTTTTTACAAGCTGTTTCCGTCCGGTAGCCTGACCGTTGATCATTCCGTTACAGGCGGAGTATGGTGTACTCCCGATATAGGCGAACCTTTTAAAATATCGCATATGAACGCTCTAAAGGAAGAGATGACGCGAATATCTAATCAAAAGATTCCTTTTGAATCTTCTTATATGGCGGTAGAAGACGTTATAAAAATTTTTAAGGAACAGAATAGAACCGACGCGGTAAGGCTTCTTCAGTATTGCGACAAAAAACAGATTATGGAGCTTTATGATTGCGGAGGATACGTTGATTATCTAATGACTAAAAGCGTTCCTCATACGGGTTATCTTAATTTATTTGATCTTGTTTATTATCCTCCGGGATTTATTCTTAGGTATCCTCGTACGACAAATCCTCTCGTTCTTTCCGAGTTTACTATGGAACGCCAGATTTTTAAAACTTATAGCGATTTTAAAAAATTGGGAAGATTTATTCAAGTTTCCGACGTGGCTTCTCTTAACGAGAGTATTCTTGCCGGAGATACCGCCGATATAGTAAGAGTATCTGAGGCTATCCAAGAGAAAAAATTAGCCGCGATAGCAGATTTAATTTATCAGGATAGAGAAAATTTAAGAGTTATTCTTGTTGCAGGTCCTTCCTCATCCGGAAAAACTACTTTTGCCGACAGGCTTGGCATTCAATTGAGAATAAACGGTATGAAACCTATCGCTGTTTCTGTGGACGATTATTTCCTTGACAGAGACTTAACTCCCAGAGATGAAAATGGAGAATATAATTTTGAAGTTTTGGAAGCTCTTGATCTTAAGCTTTTTAACGAGCATCTAGACATGCTTCTTGACGGTAAGGAAGTCGAGCTTCCTAAATTTGACTTTACTATCGGCAAAAGAGTTCTTAGCGGCAAGAAAATTCGTCTTTTGCCTAATCAGCCTATAATAGTCGAAGGTATACATGGTCTTAACGACAGATTGACGGAATCGGTTGCCAGAGTAAATAAGTTTAAAATTTATATTAGTCCTCTTACTTCTTTAAAACTTGACAATCATAATAGAATTCATACTACCGATACCAGAATTCTGCGCAGGATGGTGAGAGATAATTTATATCGCGGAAGAGACGTTTTGGAAACTCTTAAAAAATGGGATTCGGTAAGAAGAGGCGAAAGAGCTTATATTTTTCCGTTTCAGGAAGAAGCGGACGTGATGTTTAATTCTTTTCTTATATATGAAATTTCCGTTTTGAAAAACTTTGTGGTAGAGCCTTTAAAGGGTATTTCGTCAGACGTTCCTGAATATTCTGAGGCTCAGAGGCTTTTGCGCCTTTTGGAATTCTTTTTGCCTATGAGTTCAGACGAAATTCCTCCTAATTCCATTATGAGAGAATTTATCGGTTCTTCACGCGAAATTCATAAGCGGTGAACTCTCCGAACTCGGTCAAAAACATATATGAGGCGAATTTTTTTTACTAAGGGGTATAAGGGCGAGTCTTTTCGCATGTTTTTGTCGCACGGTATAGATATATCCTAAACATATTCGTTAAGATATCATTGAGTAGGTTGAACTGTGGCTAGGAGCGTTATGGCGGACAATATAAGACTTATTGTTGAAAAACAAAAAAAATTTTTTTCTTCCCTCTCTTCCAGAACTTACGAATCAAGAAGAACTCGTCTCGATCGTTTTTCTGAGATGATTGAAAAGCATGAGACTGATATTTACGAAGCCCTTCGCGAAGATTTGGGTAAAAATGTTTCGGAGAGTTATCTGGGAGAAATATTGACTCTAAAAGGAGAAATATCTTTTTGCAAACAAAATTTAAAAAAATGGATTAGGGGTAGAGCTGTTAAAACTCCTTTAGTATATATTCCCGGAAAAAGTCGAATAATTCCCGAACCTTACGGAGCCGCTCTTATTATATCTCCATGGAATTATCCTTTGCAGTTAGCTTTTATTCCCGCGGTTTCCGCTTTAGCCGCGGGTAATTCAGCGGTAATTAAACCGTCCGAATATTCGGTTAAGACTTCGGCTTTAATCAAGCGTCTTGTCGAACAATATTTCGATTGCCAAGAACTTGCGGTAGTAGAGGGAGGACCTGAAGTCGTCAAAGAGCTTTTGAAACAAAATTTCGACTATGTTTTTTATACGGGAGGAGAAGCCGGAGGACGAGCCGTCGCGGAGGCTTGTTTAAAACGTTTGACTCCTATGACTTTAGAATTAGGCGGAAAAAGTCCATGTATAGCAGGTAAGCTTAAAAATTTTGCTTCGGCTGCCAAACGAATAGTATGGGGGAAGTTTTTTAACGCGGGGCAAACTTGCGTAGCTCCTGATTTTTTGATTGCGGAAGAAAGCGTAAAAGAGCCTTTGTTAAGGAACATAGAAGAGGAAATTAAAAATTTTTACGGCGACAATCCAAAATTGAGCGAAGATTTTGCTCGTATTATAAACGATAGGCATTTCGACAGACTTACAAATTTGTTTAAGGGAGAAAAAATTATTTTCGGCGGAGAAGTTTCAAAAGGCGAAAAATATATTTCTCCTACCGTAGTAGACGGAGTTGACTGGGACTCTCCTTTGATGCGGGAAGAAATTTTCGGTCCCGTGTTGCCTGTCTTGACATATTCCGACGAAGACGATATGATTTCGAGAATAAATTTCCGTCCTAAACCTTTGGCTTTATATGTTTTTTCAGAAGATAAGAGGTTTTGCGATAAAATTTTGCGTTCGGTTTCGTCAGGCGGCGCTTGCGTAAACGATACGTTGATTCATATAACTACTCCTTATCTTCCTTTCGGAGGAGTCGGAGCCAGCGGTATAGGCAGATATCGCGGAAAGTTCGGTTTCGATATTTTTTCACATGAAAAAAGCGTGATGGAAAGGCCGCTCGGATTGGACGTTGATCTGCGTTTTCCGCCTTACGGAAATTTTAGCGCTTTGATCAAAAGAGTTTTTGAATTTTTGAGTTCTTAATCTGCTTGTCGGGCAAATAAAAAGTAAAAAAATCGGAGAATTAAAAATGATAATACGTCAGACTGTAAACGATAAGGAAACGATAGATTTTCTTGAAAAAATGGGTTTTTTCGATAAGATGAACGAAACTGAAAAAGAAAATCTTCTCAATAACATTACCGTGAGAGAATACGAAGCCGGGGAGACTGTAATTTCAATTGAAGACGAAGTTGATTTCGCGGCTTTAGTAGAGTATGGAAAATTTATTCATGAAAGATACGAGAGAGTCAGCACTATTTACGAGTCCGGAGACGTCTTCGGGATAGCCGGATTATTTTCGACTGTTAAAGGCAAAGGAATTATCAAGACTTTTACCGGAGGCAGAATAATTTGTTTTGGACATGAACTTTTTAAAAAGCCGGATATTTTAGGACCTGTTCAAATGTTGAATATGTTCGTGCGTTTTCAGTCTTATTTTACGGACGTCTATATGGGCAAGAAAAATTATTTCAATTATATGGACGTTCTTATAATACAAGACGGCGGTTGCGCCCCCGGCAAAAATTCCATAATAGCGTTCTTAACGGAATATCTGGAAAAGGCGGGCAGAAAGGTATATATCGCGGCTCAGGGTTATAGGTCTGTAGTTAACGGCACGGATTCCGATTTCAGATGTTTGGTAGACGATCCCGCGATATACGCCGCTTTGGATTCCATTACCGGAGTCGTTAATGCCAGACCCCTTAGAGACGCCAGGGGAGCTAATTTCAGATCGGAACGCTTCCCGGAATTTAAAGACGTTAAGCTTCAGCAGCAAGCCGCTAAAAATATAATCGACAAGCATGTTAATACTCTCATAGCCATAGGAGGGAACGGAACGTTCGGCGGTCTTTCTAGCCTTATAAAGCACTTGCCTGACTCAATTCAAGTTTTTTACGTACCGGTCACTATTGACAGCGATATTCTTGGTTCAGATACTATCGGCCAGTATACCGGCGTAGAAGTTGGGGCGGAAAAAGTTAGATGTTATCTCGCCGACGCGTATACTCATCATAGATGTTATATTGTGGAAATGATGGGGGCAATGGGAGGTTATCATGCTCTTAATTCCGCAGTTGGGGCCGGGGCTCATCTTGCCGTTTTACCCGGTCACAATTATAACTTCCATTCTATAAATAAAGCTTTGGCGAATATGGACAACGCCGTTATAGTCGTTGCTGAAGGTTATAAAAAAGAAGAAAGAAAAGCGACTAATTACGAAGGCAACGCTGCGGAATTTTTCAGAGACGAGCTTTTAAAAGCCGGCTTGAAAACTAAGATGAAAATTTTTTGCGAGCCGTTTTCAAGAGACATAAGGGGAGCGACTCCTAACAATATGGATATAACTTTGGCTCAGAGTATGGCTAAAAAAGTCGCGGAAATGGCTATGGAAGGAAAAACCAGGCTGATGCCTTCCGTTAGAGGCACTCTTCAGCATGGAGAAATTCCTTTTGAAGAAGTAAAAACGAATAATTCCGTAAACGCCGAACTTGTCAAATTAGCCAATCGGATTTACTAGAAGTTACTTTTTAATCGTTTAAAGAGGTTATATGATGGGAGATAGGCTGAATTTATCGGAAATGGCGGACGGAGTGTATCTGGCCGGCATTTACAGTTCTTTTAACGTTGGAGTTTGGATTTTAGAGTCTGAAGGCGAATGCGCGATTTTTGAAATGCCTGCGTCTTCGAATAATTCTATTTCTCCCGCTTTACATGTAAAACAAGTCGCCGCAGAAAAAGGTTGGAAAGTTAAATATCTTTTCTTGTCTCATCCTCATATTGACCACGACGCTTCTATTAGGGAATTTAGAGCGGTTTTTCCTGACGCCGTTTTCCCGGTTCATTATTCTTGTCCGATGTTTTTAAGAATAACCGACGTTTTTTGGCGTGAAAACGACGGCAAAAATAAACCTGAAGAATTTATAAGAGCGTGGAAAGATATAAAAAAAATTGGACAAGACTGGTTTGTAAAATATTTTGATATAATACTTACCGAAAATGTCAACGCTTTTAAACTTGGAAGCGAAACAATTTACATGATTTACGCTCCCAAACATTCTATGGCCGATACTCATTTTATTTATCGAGGCTGTTGGTTTTCCGGCGATTGGTGGCTATACGAAGGCGATCCATGCGAAGATAAACTTTCTGCCGGTAAAGCCGCGGACTCTCTTTGTTTATTGAGAGATTTCGCCGTTTTAAAGAATTATAACATTCATACCGTTTTTCCGTCTCATGCGAATAATATTTTAAGAAACGTCGATTTTTTTGAAATTATATCTCGTACTTTGAAATATCATGAAGAAGAGGATAAAAAAAAGGACGGAGGCGAGGACTGGAAAAAATTTGATATTCAATCCCTTTATTACTACGTTTTTAATATTTTAAAAAAATGAAGTTTTCAAAAGGAGTCGGATAATAAACCGGCTCTTTTTATTTTAAATTAACCTAAGTTTTAGCGGATTTATACAAGTCGTATTTATATCGTTGCTTATTTTGCGCTTCGGTTGAGATTTGCTTAAGCCGTCGTCTTTATTGAAGGGAAAAAGGAATATTCATTGAAAACGCTAATGAAATAAGTTAAGCGATAATTCGAGCGTGTTAAAATTATATTAATTGTCTAAGCTTTGATTTTAGACTTTTTTTAATTTTAAGATATTGTTGTTTGCGGAGGCTTTTACAGTTTGAAAATTCAGTTTTTAGAGTATTTAAAAAGAAAAAATTTAATGCTTTTGATTTCTTCTTTCGTTATTTTCCTGGTTGGTCTTTCTATGTTTTGCGTAATAAAAGTGATAATTACGAAGGGAGCTTCCGCCGCTATTTCTACCATGACGCTGCAAACCGAAGAAGTCAACGATAAGATGCAGTCATGTTTAAGACCTTCCTCCGACGCTTTAAATATTATAAAAAAATGGAGTTTAAACAGTTTAATCGAGGAAGATACATCTGATACTCTTTCTTTACTGATTATTCCGCTTTTATCTCAATATTCTCAGATAAACGGGTGCGTGATTTCCGATTCTTCGCAAAGACTCGTAGCTTTTGTGCGTAAGAACGACGATATATGGCTTGGATATAGAATATTTGGAATGAAAAACGGCGATAGAGAATTTTATGAGACCGTGGAATTTGATAATTCCGGGAGAAAGCTTAAGTCTTCCGTAGAAACGCTCCCTGATTACTATAAGCGTGATTTCGCTTTTCCTGACGAGGAACTTACTTTTTTTGAAGCCGGCATCGATTGGGAAGTTCTGAAAGACGATCCCATCTTTAAAGAAAAGCACTTATCTTTTGCGACGCAATGGAAAATAGGCGAAAAGGTTATAAAAGCTTCCGTTAATTTTTGTCTTGACAACGTTATAAAACAATTTGAAACGATGCCTTTCTCAGAGTATTTTCAAATTTTTATGATTAGCGTCAAAGGCGAGGGCGTGAATATTTTTTCAGGCTCTAAACTTTCTGAGACGATAGACGAAAAATCAGCCCAAGCCATAGTTAGCGATTTGAAGACTAGAGGGTCTTCCTTATCCGCTCCCGTAAGAATGCCCGAACTTGGTCTTTTGTATTATATAAAACCTTTTTCCGGAGATTCTTCTATGTATATAGGAATAGTTTTATTTGAACAGAAGATGAGAGAAAATCCGGCTAACAATCTGTCGTTATTTACTACTCTCTCGTTTATTGTGGCCGGATTAGGCATCGCTATGTTTTTCTCCGTCCTTGTTATTCATAGAAGAGAAGAAGATATGGTTAAATTTGCGTCTGTTCCCTCTTCTGAAAAAGACTGGAAACGTCTTATAGCGTCGGGGGAAGGAGATAGCTTGGAATTTAAGTCTTCTCTTAGATGGGATATGGAAGCCGGAGTTAAGAATACTAAGTTGGAGGACGTTATACTTAAAACGGTCGGGGCTTTTGGAAACGCAAAAGGAGGAACGCTTATAATTGGAGTCGACGATTCCGGAACGCCCTTGGGGCTTGAAAAAGATTATGCGACGATGAATCGAGGCAATAAGGACGGTTTTGAACTTCACTTAAGAGAATTGCTCAATAATTCTTACGGGATTGACTTTACTGCAAAACATGTTAAAGTGGAGTTTCCCATAGTCTCCGGCAAAGAACTTTGCGCTGTTTCGGTATCTCCTTCAGACTCTCCTCTTTACACTAAAGTGATTGATCCTAAACGCGGAAAAATTGAGAAATTTTATATTAGAAACGGTAATTCTTCAAAGGAAATCGAGCAGATTTCAGATATTGCAAAATATATCTTATCTCATTTTAAAAAACGCAAAAAATGACTTCTTGTTAACATATTGTTTACATTAATTATGTTTTACTATATACTTTTATATGTTATAATTTCATTCAAAGAAATTGGAACTATTTAATAATATGTAAGTAATTTTATATAATTTTAAGCAATTGAATGTTTAGGAGGTTTCGCTTAAGATGATTATAGGTTCTTCAATTAACGGCGTAAATTCTATACCTACGGCTTCTGCTCCGGCTGCTTCGGCTCCTGTAAGCAGTCAGTCGTCTAATATTGAACCTGCGGCCGATTTTGTCAGTATAACTCTTCCGAAACAAGAACGTAAAAGCTCTGGAGTTAAAACTTCTGCTGCAAAGACTTCCAGTAAATCGGAAAGTAAAGCTTCGGCAGCGGAACGGCATGTTGCCTCTAAGGCAGCCGCTCCGGCAAAGCAAGCTTCCGCAGCGTCAGTTTCCGCCCCTCCCGCTTCTATAGCTCTTCTTGACGGAGAGGGCTTAGAAGCTTTTAAAGGAGTAAAAAGCGGAGATAATTATCTTTTGAACGACGGTATGGATAAGAGCCGCGATATAGTGTCAGTGTCAGCTAAAGAGGGATCCCCGGCGGAACCTTATACTTTCAAGGTAACTATGAAAGAACTTCAAGCCGGAGCGCAAAACGGACATTTAGACACTTATCTTTTGCTTAACTTAGGCGTTCCCGGGGGCAAGCTGGCTCTTCCGGACGAAATTCCCGGAACTACTTCTTCTCCTTGGAATCTAGCTTTGTGCGGATATGACGAGAAAAACTTCTCGGTGCTTGACGAAAACGGAAACGTTGACAAAGGATTTTTGAAAAATCTTAAGTTTGATCCGGCTTCTTCGAGCGTTGAATTCTCTCTTGATAAGGAAATTCTTCGTCAAAAAGGCTGGAAGGATGGGGAGCCGCTTCAAGTTCAGCCTTTCACGGCGAAAGACTTTGTAAAACAGGTCACCGATTCTCTTGATTATCCCGGCAATAAATCTTGGGATTCCGGAAAACTTTCGGCTTTCATCGATACTTTGAAAGATGCCGGCATGAGCGACGGAAGCAGACCGATAGAGAAATGGCGCAACGACATTATTTATTTCGTGATGACAGACCGATTTGCCGACGGAGATAAGACTAATAATATGGACGTCGAGCTTGACAATCCTAAGCGTTATCACGGCGGAGACCTTCAGGGAATAATTGATAATTTAGATTATATCAAAGATACCGGAGCGACGGCAATATGGCTTACTCCGGTTATGAAGAATCAAACTGAGTTCTTTGATTCTGACGGGTATCATGGTTATTGGCCGATTGATTTTTATTCTACCGATGAGCATGTAGGCTCTATGGAAAAATTCACGGAATTAGTCGAAACGGCTCACAAGAAAGATATGAAGATTATTCTGGATATTCCTTTAAACCATACGGCTTGGGAACATCCGTTCTATAAAGATCCTGAAAAGAAGGACACTTGGTATCATAATATCGGTGATATTCAGGACTTCGATGATCCTTATCAGGCTGAAAACGGTTCTATGTTCGGTCTTCCGGATCTTGCGCAGGAAAATCCGGAAGTTGAAAAATATTTGCTAGACGTCGCTAAATTCTGGGTTGATAAAGGAATAGACGGTTTTAGACTCGACGCGGTTAAGAACGTTCCCGTTTCCTTCTGGAGTAAATTTACCGACGAGATGCATAAATATGCCGGAGACGATTTCTTTATGGTAGGGGAATGTTTTGACGGCAATCCGGCGAAGTTGAACAATTACCAATCCGCCAATATGGATTCTCTTTTTGATTATCCTCTGCACTTCACGATGGTCGACGTTTTTGCTAAAGACGGAAGTATGCGCAACCTTGCCAATAAACTTGCCGAATGCGCGGAAAAATATGAACATCCCGAAATGATGTCCGTATTTTTGGATAACCACGATACTCCAAGATTCCTTAGCGAAGCCGGAGGCAATAAGGATCGTCTGAAAGCGGGTCTTGCTTTCGCTATGACTATCAATAGAATTCCTACTATCTATTATGGAACTGAAATCGGTATGGACGGCGGATGCGACATTATGGGCGAAATTCATAATAGAGACGATATGGAATGGAATAAAGATCCTGAATTGCTGGAATACTTTAAGCAGCTTACTTCCATAAGACAGGAAAATCCTGCTCTTCGCGAAGGGAATATGCTTGAGATGTGGCAAGACGATAAAGTATTCGCTTTCTCTCGTCAGTGTCCGGAACAGGAGGCTATCGTAATTCTTAATAACGCCCACAATAGCGAATACAGAGAAATTCCGATAAGACCTGAGAGCGGCATTAAAGACGGAACGGTAATGAAGGATTTGATGACCGGCGATACGGTTACCGTTAAAGGAGGCAAGATATGCGCTAATATAGCGGCAAAACGTCCCGGTATATTTGTTCCCGTGAAATAATTGCCTAGATTGTTTCTTAAATAAATGTTAGGTTGACATCTTAGAAATTTAAATAAACGATCGTTTTTAAAGAGGAATTTTCATCGCGAATATTCCTCTTTTTGATTAAAATTTTACGTGGTGTTTTATTTGTAAGCGGCTAAATTTTATCTAAAAAATAAATATTTTTTAGAGTGAGAGCGCCTTTTTGTTGTGCCGGTTATTATTTGCGGTTATCATTTAACAATTTGTTAATTTAACTTTATAGCTGTCATAGTGTATAATTAAAATAAATTTATATTCATTATTTATAATAAAAGATGCAAATCGATTAACTAGTTTAAGGAGAAGTAGACGAAATGGCAAATAATATAGGTTCCGTTAATTTTGCAAATAATTATGCCTTTCCTTCGGTTAAAGCCGATAAGTCTGATGCGGCAGAGTCCAAGCATGCGGCTGCTCCGGCTGCCGGGGATAGCGTCTCTATTGGCGGCAGCGATTCAGTGGAAAAGACAAAGAAAAAATGGACCGTCTTACTTTATTCTGCCGCTGATAATAACTTAGAAAGCGCTTTAGTCAGGGACGTAGCGGAGTTAGAAAGCGTCGGCTCTTCTAATAATATGAATTTAGTCGTTCAGCTTGACAGAGGAGAAAAGCCTTCTTCGTTAAGCGGAGGCTGGGAAGGCTGCAAGAGATTTTATTTAACTCAGGATAACGATAAGTCTACGATTAATTCTCCTGCCCTTGCGGATCTTGGACATGTGAACATGTCTGATCCCAAGGTATTGTCCGAGTTTATTCAATGGGGCATAAAGGAATTCCCCGCGGAAAATTATATGCTGGTTATGTCGGATCATGGAGCGGGATGGCCTGGAGCTCTCGAGGATGAATCGCATGGCGGTTTCGCTTCTACTCCGGATTTAAAAAGCGCTATTGCGGACGCTGAAAAGAAAACCGGAGAAAGAATCGACATAATAGGTTTTGACGCTTGTCTTATGGCTTCAACCGAGGTAGCTCATGAACTTTCTTCAGTAGGAGATTTTATGGTAGCTTCCCAGAATGTTGAAGGCGGAGACGGATGGCCTTATTCGAAAATCTTCTCAAGTAAAACTGCAGAAGCTATGAAAAACGCTCTTGATCAAAGATTTGACATTGCGCCTGAAGACGTGGCTATGAAAATGGTTAACGATAGCCATGGATTTCCTAGTATTTCTACGCTTGCGGCTATAGATTTGGCTAAAGTTAAAGATCTTACTGCGGCTACCGATAAATTTGCTCAAGTTCTTATGGACAGTTCTGTCAATAAAGAGACTATAAAAAATATCGCTAAGAAAACAAAAAGTTGGTATGGTTTTAAAGATCAATACGATTTTGCGGATAAATTGATAAAAGAGCCTTCCATAAAGGACGAAAAACTTAAAGCCGCGGCTAAAGAGATGCAGGCCGCTTTAAAAGAGGCCGTGATTGCCGAACAGCATAGCTCTGCCGAAAATGGAGCTCATGGGCTTTCCCTTGAAATATCTCCTTCCGGAGTCAAGAAAGAAGGCTATGCGGATCTGCAGTTCGCAAAAGACACTAAATGGGACGAAGCTATGAAATGGCTTGACAAACCGTAAATGTTATATTGATATAAATTATGTTGCAATTGGCAATATAGACGGATAATATATAAAAAAATTGTGAGAGAATCATTTCATTTAATGATTCTCTCACAATTTTTTTATATTCCGTTAAGTTTTATTTAAGATTGAAAATTTGGCTTTTTCTTTCCAGCGTCGTAAGCCGTTGTTTATTTAGGCGAATTATTCCAGTTTTTTAGATCTTCTGTCGTCCATGACGCAGGAACGTATAAAGCTTTCCAGACGTTCGGAGTTAGCTTCGTCTATATACAGTATTTGGAGCGTCGTTTGACTTCCTCCGCCTTTTATTAGTTTTGAGCTTGTAACTATTAGTCCGCAGTCTATCGGAGAGCTTTTTTGAAAAGGATATAATTTTGCGTTAATTCTCATTCCTGTTTTTAAAAACGCCGGATAGATTATCGAGATGGAATTTGAAGATATACCGTATAAGAACGCCGGAAATCTTTTAGTTTCTTTCCAAAGATCAAATTCTACCGGGATGGTTTTAGCCGTTTTTACCATGTTTTTGACTTTTGCGGGCATAAATATTTCCAGGTATTTGCACAATTTTTCAAATTTATCTAATTGCAGTCTTTTAAAATTTATGCCCATATGGTATAGATTTTTCCATATTTCGTGTTTCCAGGCTACTTCGCACCATAGAGCGAGATTATCGTCGGTTTTTAAAGACATGTTAAATGCTCTGTCATTCGGAAAATTGGAAGAAGTAACTATTTTTAATCCGCTGCTTGAAAAGTCAAGCACAAAGAAATTAACTTCTTGCGTCTGGCGTTCCGAAGTAATATAAGCTTGTACGGCTTCAAATTGATTTGTGCCCGAAGAAGGAGAAGGTTCTTCTTCGGGTTCTTCTTCCTCTTGCTGGGCTATGAGTACTTTTAAAGCCGTATCGTCGACTATGAAATCGTTGATTCTTTCGGACAAGAACATTTTTTTGAATAATATATTGTCGTCTTTAGACAGCGTTTTAGCTTCTCCTTGAGTTCCGACTCCAAGGACTCTGTAAGCCGTATTAAGGAAGGCAAGCCTTTCGTTTGCCTCTTGATCTTCTTCGCTTGCAACCGGAGCGAGCACATATGAAGTTCTTGAAGTAAGTTCGCCGTCTTCGGTAGGAATAGTTATCGTATTTTTTGTCAGCCATAAAGATATAGCCGTTTGAGTTTCTTCGCCTCTCGGTCCTATAAGCGGAACGCTTATAGCGCATAACAAGTCATGAGAGCATTCTGACGACCATCTGCCGAATCCGAAAACTTGATCCATTCTGGATTCTATATTATTCGGCGTGAAAGGCTCTAAGGGCATAGCTAATTGTCTTGCCTGCTCTTTAGATATAGACTTATAATACATATAAACCTCTGCACATAATATTCCTTCTCTAAAATTCTCCGATTGTTTTTTCTTATCCTTGTTATTTACGGACTTCTCCTAATTAAATAATAAGATAGAAAGTATGTATCGTTAGTTTAGTAAAGCTATTTTATTTTCAAGAGCGTTGATAAATAAACGTCGGCGTTTTTATTAGAAGGTGTTTATTAACTTAATATTGAAAAGACATTTTAAGTTTCGCGTCGCTGATTTATTAAATTTGTAGGCGCGGTTTAATTTTGGCCGGTTTGTTATAAGATTACGCCTAAGATAAGTATAGAAGAAAACATAGAGGATAATATAAAGAATATGGGAATGACAGGTCTTCAAATATATAAGCTGCTTCCAAAAACTAATTGTAAAAAATGCGGATATGGAGCATGTCTTGCGTTTGCTATGGCTTTATCTTCCGGGAAAACGAAAGCTGAGCAATGCCCTGATATGTCGGAACAACTTAAGCTTCAGATTAGCGAAGCTTCTCTTACCCCGGTTAGAGAAGTCGTTTTCGGCTCAGGCGAAGCTTTAATTAAAGTCGGAGCGGAAAAAGTAATCTATCGACATGAGGAGACTTTTTACAATAAACCTTGTCTTGCCGTTTCTATTGA
Organism: uncultured bacterium; assembly: GCA_949288455.1. Lineage (GTDB taxonomy): Bacteria > Vulcanimicrobiota > CADAWZ01 > CADAWZ01 > CADAWZ01 > CASEKF01. The sequence continues at coordinate 61,872 of CASEKF010000036.1, read as the reverse complement.
AGATTCTAATATAGACAACTTTACTGTTCAATCTCGTAGTATTGCCGATTTTAAAATGGAACGGGCCGGGGTGACGTTCTCCGTCGACGCCGTGGCGATAAGACATTCTGGAGGCGATTTTGCCGCGGCCGCGCGTCTTTCGCCAAGAAATAAGGCTTTAATTTTGATAGCTGACGAACCTGAAATAATAGGGGAAGCGTTAAAAGCCTCTCCGGATAGAAAACCTTTAATTATATGTCGAGGCGCGTCGTGCGATAATATAATCGACTGGAGCATAAATTACGAATGCGCCGTTGCCCTTTTTGCGTCTTCTTTTGAAGAGTTACATTCAGAAGCGGATAAACTGGAATGTAAGAATGTAAAAAATATTTTCTTTTCTTTACATTCAACTTTGAAAGAACGACTTATAGCTTCTTCCGCGTCAAGACGTTCCGCGGTATATTTCAGGCAGAGAACCTATCCGTTCGTTTATATGCTTAACGATATTATAGACGAAGACGTACGGCTTATATCTGCTTGTGCCGCGCTGATGAGATATGCCGGCTGCATCGTTCTTCCGTTTTCGGAACCGGCGAGCCTTTTGCCTTTGTTGACTCTTTCGTCCAACGTTTACTCCGATCCCAGAAGACCCGCTCAAGTTGAACCCGGAATTTATAAGATAAACGAGCCGGATAATACTTCTCCCGTTTTTATAACTACTAATTTTTCTCTTACTCATTTTCTTGTTTCGTCTGAAATAGAGGTAAGCAGAAAGCCGGTTTGGCTTTTGATAGCCGATACCGGCGGAACGTCTTTGCTTACGGCTTGGGCAGCTGATAAATTTAACGCGGAAATTATTGATAAAACTTTGAGGGAAACGGGAATAGGAGATAAAGTTTCTCACAGGACTTTAGTAATATGTTCGCATGTGGCTTCTTTAAAAAAGAGCGTAGAGGAAAAGACCGGTTGGAAAGTCATTATAGGAACGGGCGATTCTTCAGGTATTTCTTCTTGGCTTAAAAATTTTAATATGGAACTTTTACGGTAATGTCGTTTAGCGTTTTATTTCATCCTTCTGAACAAACGATAATCTCATACGCAGGGGAAACGCTTTACGGCGCGGCTAAAAGAAACGGATTATTTTTTCAAAACGCTTGCGGAGGACTCGGGACTTGCGGTAAATGCATGGTAAAAATTAAAGAAGCGGGCGTAATTAAAGAAGTTTTGGCATGCAAATATAAAATTTTGGCCGATATAGAAGTTTTTTCTCAATCTTTTTTTGACTATTCCGAACGTATTTATTTAACCGACGAGATTTTGCCTTGTTCTTGCGAAGATTCTCTTTTAGCGGTAAAAGATATTTCTTTTTCGGAATATTCATTTTCAAATTTCGTCTCACGTCTTGAATCTTCGATATCTTCGATAAAAGATCCGGATCTGGATTTTATAAGATCCGTAGCGGAGCTTCCTTTGGAATCGATAAAAGCCGTTTTGACTTTTGGAGATTATCCTTGTTTGCCTATTCAAGATAAGACCGGGCTTTCGGTAGGCGTTATGGATCTTGGCACTACGGCTATAAAGTGTTCTCTTATAGATCTCTCTGAAAAGCGCGTCAAGGCAAGAGGAACGGTTCTCAACGCTCAATGCGTTTTTGGAAGCGATATTACCGCTCGTATAGAAGCTTCTAAAAGTTATCTTACCGAAATGTCGGAGCTTGTTTGGAATGTATCTTTGTCTCTTTTCCGCAATATGGCCGATAAGACCGATCTAGCTTTTCCGTCTTTGTTGTTTTTTGCCGGAAATACCGTTATGACTCATATTTTTTATAAGGTAAGTCCTATTTCCATAAGAAAAATTCCCAGCGTTGCTCCGGCAAGTTTATTCCCTATGTATAGAAGAGACAAACTTTCTGTTTTTTCAGTTCCTTCTATTGCCGGATATGTCGGAGGAGATATAGTCTCAGGTATGGCTTTTTGCAATTTTTGCGGCGGCGAGAGTTTAACTATGCTTATAGATTTAGGCACCAACGGCGAAATAGCTTTAGGAGGATCAGATTGGAGCGCTGTTTGTTCTGCCAGCGCCGGCCCGGCTTTCGAGGGCGGCGGAATAAAATGCGGAATGGGAGCTTTCAAAGGAGCTATAGATAAATTTTTTATTTCTCCTGCGGGAAAAATAGAATTTTCTACCGTTTCGGGAGATCCTTCGGGCATATGCGCAGGAGGTCTGGTTTCTCTTATTTCCGGTCTTTTTGCGGCGGGATTTGTAGATAAGAAAGGGCGCTTTACGGATTCGGCTCCTTTTGTCTCTAAAGTAGGCGTAGCGTCCAGGATGACTCTATTTTCGTCTTCTCAGGGCGAGGTTTTTATAGACGAGGAGGATATTTCCTGTTTTATCCGCGCAAAGGCTGCGATTTATGCCGGAGCGGAAAGTCTTTTGGCGTCTTTCGGTTTTTCATGGTCTGATTTAGACGCGATATATATTGCCGGCAATATAGCCGAACATGTCTCTATTGAAGATTTTTGGCGCATAGGTCTTCTGCCTCCTCTCGACAAGACTAAATTTAAAATGATTGGCAATTCTTCTTTATTAGGCTGTGAAAACATGCTTTTTTCACGTCGATTGTTTAATAAGGCTTTAGAGTTAGCCAAGACTTCTTTTTACGTGGATTTGTCTTCCGATCCTAATTTTATGGAAAGATGGACGGCCGCGCTTTTTTTGCCGCATACCGACGAAAATTTATTTAAGAGGTAATATACGTCATGAAAGTTTATAAAGATTCGTTTTCCGATTCGATTATAGAAGCGTTTCTTGGAAAAAATAAAATTAGCATAGGCGGCGAGGATTATCTTCCTTTTTATGATGAAGACGGTTTTTCGCCAAGGATTTGCATGGCGTTTGAGATTTGGGATAAGCCTCCTTATGGACGGCTCGATTGGGATGAAAGCGTATTAGGCGGAGTTTTTAATTCTCCCGGCGACTGGGCTAAAAAATCTATAGAAGAATTTGGAGCTGAAGTTTTGTGCCTTAACTTAGCGTCTTCTTCTGATACCGGGTGCCCGGATTTAAAAAGCGCTTTATTTTCCGTAAAATCCGTTCTTGACGCCGAACCTAAAGCTTTGATAGTAAAAGGAAACGGCCATGCCGATATTGACAATCAAATTTTGCCTAAAATAGCTCTGGAATTTAAAGATGAAAATTTAATTATAGGCTCCGTAACTTTGGAAAATTATAAGACTATAGCTGTGAGCGTTCTGGAAAACGGTCATTCTATTATAGCCGAATCTCCGATAGATATAAATATAGCTAAACAATTAAATATTATGCTTAGAGATCTTGGTTTTCCGCCTGAAAGGATAATGGCCGATCCGACTACCGGGGCTTTAGGTTACGGTTTGGAATACGGCTGTTCGATAATGGAGAGAGCCAGATTGGCGGCTCTTAGCGGAGACAAGGCTTTAGCGCATCCTTTTATAAATTTTATAGGCGCAGAAGCATGGAGAGTTAAGGAAGCGTTTTTATACGGATACATATGGGAAGCCGTTACGGCCGCGGCTTGTATTTTATCCGGTTGTTCCGTTGCGGTTATGAGGCATCATAAAGCCATAGAGTCGCTTAGAAAGTTTCTGAATGATATGTTAAAGTAATCGTTTAAATTTATGCTAGAATATAATTTGTTGTTAATATTTTTAGAAGTATTTTATTATATTTGAGCAAGTTTTATAAAATAATATCAAGGTTTTATCCGGAGATATATGAATTAATTGCATGATATTTGCTTGACATTTTTTGAAATTTATCCGTAATATATTAATAAATGACTTAATTTGTAAAAAAAAAATATAAATTATGACAATAACGTAATTCTTTGTTAATATATTGGCAACAATTTATTTGTATAATTTTGTTAACAAAAGAGTTACAAATTTTACAAAACAATATCAAAAATTTACAAAACATACGTATGCAAGATAAATAATTAAAGATTGTTATTATCTTAAGTTTAGTGATATATAGCGGTTTAATAATTTTAAAAATTTTAAAGAAAGGCGTGATAAATTATGAAGAAACTTTTATCTTTAACTTTAGCGGGAATTTGCGCTTTCGCTTTTGCCGCCGCCGCCGATGCGGCTACTGCCGTAAGAGTAAAAGCTCCGACTACGCAGAAAGGGACAGTTACCAATATCGGTTCAGGCAGAGTAGATATAAAACATGTTACGACGAGTTGGACAAGTTCCGCTCAGGATTATGCAGGGAGATATAAGAATAAATTTGAAGTCACGAGTTTATTTTCAAATGATCTTTTAAACAGTCAGCTTGTATATGACGATTTAAGAAACGCGTTGACAGACGACGTTTACAGCCGATTAGTTCCCGCCGTAGCCGGAGAGAGCACGAGCGTTTCCACCGCCTGGATTTCGACCGGAAGCAATATAAATAGCTATACCTCCGATTATAGCAAAAAAACTTTCGCGGCGAATCAGCTTATAGACCCCGCGGCCGGCAGTAATTTTGGAAGCATTTCCGCTATTGCGTCGCAAGTTATCCCGGGAAGAACGGCTTCTTTAAATTCAGGTAACGTTACCGGCAGTAATCTTAAAGATATTGTTAGTCAAACTTCCGGTAAAACTTACACGCAAGAAGAAGCTCAAAAAGAAAGAAATAAGATGTATGAAGCTTTTCTCGCGGACGAAACTAATAACGCCGCTTCTTGGAACGCTAAACAGGACGCTAACGCAAAGGCGGTGCAAGTCAAAATCGCCGAACTTCAACAGACTCTTGACGCTTATTTAGCCGAAAAGGCCGCTTTGCAAGCCGCTTTGGACAGCGCTGAAGCCGCTTATGATAAAGCCGTTAAAGAACAGGCCTCGGCTGAGTCCGCTCTTGCAAACGCTGAAAAGAATCAGGCTGCCGTTGCAGAACAAAACTCTGACGCCGTTAGCGCCGCTCAAGACGCTTATGACGCCGCTCAAACGGAATTAAAGTCTGCTCAGACCGCTTACGAAGCGGCTAAAGCTGAAGTCAGCGCCGCTCAAGCCGCCGTAAACGCTTTTAATACTCCTATTCTTGGAGAAGGAGAAGATAATATTCCCGGTATCTCTTCAGGCGATTCCGAAGAGTTGGCCGCCGCCGAAACCGCTCTTTTAAATGCTCAGACAGCCCTTGCTAACGCTGAAGCTAATCTTTCTTCAGCTCAAGCCGCCGCTTCTTCAGCCGCCGCTTCTCTTAGCTCGGCTCAAGAGTCTCAGAGTTCCGCCAACTCCTCAGCCTCTTCGCAAGTAGATGCCGCTCAGGATGCCGCAGATAAAGCAAAAATAGACGCTCAGGCTAAATCCGAAAGTAAAACTGCGGCGGAATCCGCTTTAAGCGCTCATAACGCAAAATATAGTTCTTTGATGGCTCAGCTTAAATCTGAACTTACTTCCTTTATAAACGGTCTTACGGACGTTAACGGAAACGCTTACGACGTATCAAAAATAGCCGGTTATGCGGAGCTTGATTTCAATCAAGTCGCATATCAGGGACTTCAGTATCAGAGAGCCGTTTTCGAGGAACCTAATTTCAATATCGTAAACGAAGGATCAGAAGTTAAGGACAATACAATTACGACTACGGTCGGAGTCTCCTATGGAGATCAGGAATACGCGATGATCGACGGCGTTCTTACGAAAGTGATTAACGTCGACACTGAGACTTTTAAAACTTCTGTATATATTCAAGAAGGTACTAAGACAGTTTCTCCGCTGGTTCTCGATATGACCGGCAACGGCGTTCTTCAGGCTTCTAACGGTCAGCATATGCCCGGACATGATTACGTAGCGACAAATAATATAATAGGCGATTTCTTCGGCGACGGTTTTGAAATAGCGATGGAATGGGTTGGTCCTCAAGACGGTCTGCTGGTAGCCCCTAAAGCCGACGGCAGCGTAGATCTCAGCTGTCTATTTGGGACTGCCGGAGGATATGATACCGGTTACGAAAAACTTTCTCTCTACGATAAAAACAATGACGGCAAAGTCAGCGGTTCGGAATTAGACGGACTTTCGGTATGGCAGGACGCCAATACTAACGGTATAGCCGAAGCCGGAGAAGTTAAAACCGTTCAGGCTTTAGGAATCACTTCGATAGCTCTTTCCGACAGCTCCGATTTTATCAGCTCGTTCGAAAGAAACGGCCGGACATACAAAATGTGGGATTGGTGGCCGAATGCGGTAGAACTAATTAAAGTAGCCGCTAAATAATTAACTTGAATAAGTAAAAAGAGCCGGTTATAACCGGCTCTTTTTACTTATATTAATCCATATGAGGTATTTCGATGGTTTTCCCTTTAAAGTCGCCTTTTCTTTGTATTTTTATAACGTTAGATTTTCGTTCGGAAAATACGAGTATCGGAAGATAACCCTGCTCGCCTTGGTTTTTATTAAAAGCCGTTAACGAAACTATTTGTTTGATCGTTTCGTTAATTTCTTGATCGTTTGACTTTATAGCATATTCTATATTTTTTGGAGAACCTGATTCGGAAATTATAAATTTTACCAGCAGTATACTTAGTCTTTGTTTATCTTTTATTGATATTTTAGCGTTATTTTTTTCATATTCGTCGATGATTTCTTTGGCTGTTTGTTCTTTGGTTTCTAAAGGCATTATTATGATGCTATTGTTTCCGGCTTTTATTTCTTGAGTCGAATCTTTATTTGCCTGCGCTTCTTCTGTTAACTCGGAAGTTTTTTCGTTATCTGTTTCGTCGTTGTTTTTTATATCTTTAGTTTTTTGATTTTCCAAAGTTTCCGCTAAGTTGGGAAGCTCATCCTTAATACTGTCGCTTTTTTGCGTTTCTGATTTTATTTTATTATAGGTTTCGGTTTCGTTCGTATTTGCCGTTTCATTTTTTATAGGATGATTTACCGTTTGAACATTTTTTTGTTTTTCGTTTAATGTTATAGATTTTTTAGCTTCGTCGTTTATAATTTGTGCGGGTTTAGACGGCCGATTATCAGAAATTTTAGTTTTTATAATTGGTTTCGGTTTCTTATAAGAAGAATATGATACGGTAAAATTATGATTGATTTTCTTTTTTTCTTTGAAAAAATCACAGTAATACGCGCTTATAAATAAAGCTAAGTGAATTAATATAGAAATTAATAAAAATATCGCCAAATATTTAATGTCATTATATTTTTTATTTTTCATTACGCTTAATTATAACATGTACTTATATAAAAAATGAAGCGCGAGGAGAGTTTAATTTTGCGTAGCGTAATAAAATGCCGGATTTCGTTATTAGTAATGGCCAATCATTTTAATGTTTTTCAGTTAAATTATAGCGTGTTTTTGTCGCGCGGCAAATATTATTAATTTTATTTTCTAGCAGCGACTAAGGGCTGATTATATTTATAATTAAAGCTTTAAAATTTTTTACAAGAGGAAATTGAATGTATTTTCGTCTTCAGGGTAACTATTAAATAGTATATAAAAAAACTAAGGGAGACTCTAACAAAGAGTCTCCCTTAGTTTTTTTATATACTATTTAATAGTTACGGTAGCTCCGACGGCTTCAAATTTCTCTTTAATTTTTTCGGCTTCAGCTTTTTCAAGTCCTTCCTTTACCGCTTTAGGAGCTCCTTCTACCAAGTCCTTAGCTTCTTTAAGACCGAGTCCGGTTACTTCTCTTACGACTTTAATAACCTGGATCTTCTGAGATCCTACGGCTGTAAGCTCTACGTCGAACGAAGTTTTTTCTTCTTTTGCTTCGGCTGCGGCTGCGGCAGGAGCTGCCATCATCGCCATAGGAGCGGAAGCTTTAATTCCAAGTTTATCTTCCAGAGCTTTTACTAATTCGGCGGCTTCCATTAAAGTCAAGCCGGAAATTACTTCTACGAGTTCGTTTTTATCTATAGCCATTATATATATTCCTCCGTTATTTGCTTTAAGTTATATAGTTTAGCTTATACTGAAAAATTGCTGCTTTCATTTAGTTGAAGCTTATTGTTTTGCGTATTGATCTACAATGCTGAGAATGTCTCGGCCGGGAGCTTGCATAATACCCATAACTTTTTGAGCCGGGGTATTTATAAGCGATAGCAGTTGAGCAAGAACTTCTTCTCTTGAAGGCATTGAAGCAAGACGTTTAATTCCGGCCTTGTCGAGAATTTCGCCCTCGAATCTTCCGGCTTTTAGAATAGGAAGCCCGTCCGGATTTTCGCTGTTCTTTTTCGACTTTGCAAATTCTACTATAGCTTTAGCTGCCGCTACCGGATCTCCATATCCAAAATATATGGCCGTCGGACGTTCCAATACTTCTTCCAGCCCTTCTATTCCGTTTTCTTGCAGGATCTTTGCTATAAGAGTGTTCTTTGCGATTTTAAATTCTGCGTTTTGAGCTCTTGCGGCTCTTCTAAGTTCAGAAATATCTTTTACGCTTAAACCTTTTCCGGCGCCTCTGTAGTCGGCTAATATTACGACGCTGGCTTTAGAAATTTTTTCTCTTAAATCTTCGAGAATAGCTCCTTTTTTAGCCATTAATTCTTTATGCGTGCCTTTCAAAGGTTGTCACCTCCTTTCCTGAATTCCTTATAAAAAAGACTGCTTTTGCAGAACGCAAGGCAGTCTTTAAATAGCTCAAAATATATAATAAAGAAAACCTCGGCAGGATTTTTAAAGCTTGTAACGGTTAAACGTATAAGCGTCCCTGCTGTCTGCGGTTTTTATATTATAAGTCTTAAAGTATGAGAATGTCAAGCTTTTTTTTATTTTCTTTAATATCCTTAGATTAATATTAGTCCTCAAAGGAAGTAGAGGCTTAGAAATAGAATATAAGGCATATTTAATATTATTTAAATTGACCAAGATTTATTTTATTTAATTTAGCGAGTTAATTTTTATAGAGGATTTAGATTTTGAATAAAAATTTTAAAAAAATAACTGAAATTGGAAAATCAGGAGGATGCAGCTGTAAGCTTAATCCTTTTTTTCTTAAGAACGCTCTTTCTAACGTCGTTTTTCCTTCATGTGACAATTTAATAATAGGAATGAACGAGCCTGACGACGCAGGAGTTTATAAATTGAACGAAGATATTGCTCTTATTCAGACGGTTGATTTTTTCCCTCCTATGATAGACGACCCGTTCGTTTTCGGTAAAATTGCGGCCGCGAACGCTTTAAGCGACGTTTACGCTATGGGAGGAGATCCTATAACCGCCTTAAACATTTTTTGTTTTCCGGCCGGAATTCTACCTGAGTCGTTTGCAAGAGAAATAATAAAGGGAGGAGCTTCTGCTTTGCAAGAGGCCGGATGCGCCTTAGCAGGCGGACATTCTCTTAACGACGAGGGCATAAAATACGGTCTTGCCGTTACTGGGTTGATACGCCCTGACAGAATAAAAACTAAAGGCGGAGCTACGGTAGGAGATATCGTAATTCTTACTAAACCTATCGGAACCGGGATTATTTCGACGGCGGACAAAGCGGGAATGGCTGAGAAGGCTCATATACGCAATATGTTATCGAATATGATTTCGTTAAATAAAACAGCTTCCGAAATAATGAGGCGTTTTGAAGTTTCCGCTTGCACCGACGTTACCGGATTTGGCTTTTTCGGACATTTGTTCGAATGCGCTCTTTATTCGAAAGTTAAAGTAAGAGTAAATATAAGAAAAGTTCCTCTTCTTCCTGGCACTTTAGATTATGCCTCTTTCGGATTGATGCCGGGAGGATTGTATTCAAACAAAAATTATTATTCCCGCTATATTGTTCTTCCCGAAGGTTTTTTAGATGGCTCGGGGAGCGAACGAAACGAACTTTTATACTTTTCTATGTTTGATCCTCAGACATCCGGAGGTCTGCTCGTTTTTGCTCCTAATGATTCCGCCGAGACTCTCTGCAGCGACTTGAAAAATTCCGGAGTATCGGCCGAAATAGTAGGCGAAATCATTTCTGAAGGAGAACCTGAAATTATAATTCAAGACTGATTTTCATCCTTAGCGACCAAATATTTAATCTTGTTAGTTGGAACGCAAGACGTTTTTTTATACAAGAGCCGTTGAAAAATTAGATATGGAGGGCCTTAATGGGACAAGCTTCTGAAATTAATGAACAAAACAGATCCGCCGAGTCTGACTTGGAAAATAAAGAATCGGGAAATGTACTCTTGGACGCGTCTGCCGAAAGAGATAAAGACGAGAAGAGACAAGGCAATAAAGAGATCGTTTTAGCTAAGATGAAATCTGTATTTTATACCGCTAATACGGTAGAAATGTTTGAGCGAGCCGCTTTTTACGGGATGTTTATCTCGATAACTCTTTATCTTACGAATATCGTAGGCTTTACGGACATCGAAGCGGGCTGGATTGGGGGAGCTTTTTCCGCTTTGCTATATTTTGCGCCGACTTTTGCAGGAGTAATTGCCGATAAAATAGGTTTTAGGAAAGCGCTTTTAATAGCTTTTGCTCTTCTTGCCGTAGGATACGCCTTAATGGGGTTTCTATATAGTAAGGAAATTACTATACTGAATCTTGTTTTGATTTTATGCGGCGGAGCTTTTATTAAATCAGTAGTAACTGGAACCGTCGCGCAATGTTCGTCCGAAGCAAATAGAGGCCGAGCTTTCGCTATCTTTTATATGATGGTTAATATCGGTTCTTTTTCCGGCAAAACCGTATCTAAATTTATAAGAGTCGAATGTGGTCTGGAATATATAACGCTTTTATCGGCCGCTCTTTGTTTAGCCTCTTTTATAGTAGTTTGGATTTGGTTCCGCAATATAGACTCCGGCGGCGAGACGCGTACTATCGAAGAAATTTGGCGAGGCTTTATTAAAGTGCTTTCTAACGGTCGCTTTATGGCGCTGATTATAATAGTCGGCGGATTTTGGGCTATTCAGCATCAATTGTACGCAACAATGCCTAAATATGTAATAAGGACTATAGGAGAATCAGCTTCTCCCGAATGGTACGCAAATATAAATCCTTTAGTCGTAGTGTGCTGCGTAGCTATGATTACTTCTTTTACGGACAAGTTTAAAATAAGTTCTTTAAATTCAATAGGCATAGCTCTTTTTCTGATTCCGTTTTCCGCTTTAGCGATGAGCATGAGTTCTGTCCTTTACGGATATTTTGGAAATTCAATGCCGTTGCTTTTTTTTACGATACATCCGGTTACTTTTACTTTGCTCTTGGGAATAGCTATTCAGGGGCTTTCGGAATGTTTTCTTTCTCCAAGATTTCTTGAGTACGCTTCAAAACAGGCTCCTAAGGGAGAAACCGCTTTATATATGGGATATTCTCATATAAATAGCTTTTTTGGAAATTTATTAGGATTCGGCGTGTCCGGTTATCTTCTTGAGATGTGGTGTCCCGATCCGGCGACTTTGCCCGTCGATATTCAAAAGCAGATAGCCGACGCTACGGTTAACGGAGTTATAACTAACTTGCCTTCGGTATATTCACATGCTCATTATATATGGTATGTTTTTGCCGGAATTGGTTTTTTAGCTTTTTTAGCTCTTTTAATATTCGCTAAAGTGACCGCTTGGCAAGATAGAAAATCCGGAGCGTTAGCAAGCGAAGATTAATAGTCCGGACAGGTTATGCAAGAACGTTTTTTATGGCGTTATTTTTTCTATTAAGGTGAAAGTTATGCTTAAAAAATATCATGTTATAGTAGTTGGAGGAGGTCATGCAGGTTCTGAAGCGGCTTTGAGCTCCGCTAGAATCGGTAGAAACACTCTGCTTTTAACTATGAACGTAGACACATTGGGAGCTATATCCTGTAATCCTTCTATAGGAGGAGTCGGCAAAGGACATCTTACGAGAGAGATAGACGCGCTAGGAGGAGAAATGGGAAAAGCCGCGGACGCCTGCGGAATTCAATTTCGGCTTTTGAATGCCACTAAAGGCCCTTCAGCTAGAGGATGGAGAGCTCAAATAGATAGAGCCCTTTATGCTTCATATATGAAAAAAGCCCTTTTATTTCAAGAAAATTTGGACGTAAAACAAGGAACTGCGGCTAAAATTTTAGTTTCTTCGGGCGAAGCCTGTGGAGTGGAAGACGAAAATGGAATCAGATATTACGCCGATTGTATTGTCGTGACTCCCGGTACTTTTTTAAAAGGTCTTATGCATATCGGGCTTAGACATTTTCCGGGCGGCAGAATGGGAGACGGTTCCGCAGACGCTCTTTCGGACAATTTAAAAGAATTAGGTTTTAAGTTAGGCAGATTTAAAACCGGCACTACTCCCAGACTTGACGCTAGAACTATTGATTTTTCTGTTATGCAGCCTCAATTTGGCGATTTAAATCCTAGAACTTTTTCGTTTTCCGCAGCTTCTAAAATTTTGCAAAGACAGGTTCCATGCTATATTACTTACACTAATGAAGAAACTCATGATATAATACGAGCTTCAAGAGAATTTTCTCCAATGTTTCAGGGTATAATTACCGGAACCGGAGTAAGATATTGCCCTTCTATTGAAGATAAGATCACTCGTTTTGCGGATAGAGCGTCTCATCACGTTTTTTTAGAGCCTGAAGGGCTTGAAACTATAGAGTATTATCCTAATGGTCTTTCTACGAGTCTTCCTGCCGATGCGCAGCTTAAGATGCTTAGAACTATAAAAGGTTTGGAAAACGTTGAGATTATAAGACCCGGATATGCGATAGAACATGATTATTCCGATCCTACTCAGCTTTATCCGACTTTAGAGACAAAATTAGTTAAAAATTTATATTTCGCAGGACAGATAAACGCTACTACGGGTTATGAAGAGGCCGCAGCTCAGGGTATTATGGCGGGAATAAACGCGGCGTTAAGATCTAAAGGCGAAGAAGGAATAGTGATTGATCGTTCTAGCGGATATATAGGAGTTATGATCGACGATCTGGTAACTAAAGGAACTGACGAGCCTTATAGAATTTTTACTTCCAGATGCGAATATCGTTTGATATTAAGAGAAGACAACGCTGATCTTCGTTTAAGAAAAATAGGTTTTGAAGTAGGTCTTGTTTCTGAAGAAGAATATATGAAAACTTGCGAAAAACAGAATAAAATTGAAGAAGAATCGCAAAGACTGTCTTCTTCTTTTATAACTCCCAAAAAGGACGTCAACGATAAGCTCGCTTCTTGGGGCAGCGCTCCGCTTAGAAAATCGATTACTCTTAAGGAATTACTTGCCCGCAATGAGATCGACTATTTAAAAATTTTAGAGATTGCTGACCTTACGCCTCTTAACGAGCTTAAGGCAGACGAGATTTTCCAAGTCGAATTAAACGCTAAATACGCAGGATTTATCGAAAGGCAGAGCGAGGAAATTGAAAAGTTCAGGACTTTGGAAACTGTAAAAATTCCTCTTAATCTTGATTACAAACTTATAAAAGGTCTGTCTAGAGAAGTTGTGGAAAGACTGGAAAAAGCCCGTCCGGTATCTTTAGGACAAGCGTCTAGAATAGCCGGAGTTACTCCCGCCGCATTATGGGCTTTAACCGTTTTTTTAAAAAAAGGACGTAAAAATAGATATACTCCCGAGGAGGCTGCCGGGCGGCTGCCGGGCGACGACGGATTATGAAAAAGTTCTTGAAATCCGCTTTTTTTACCATATTCGTTTTTTTATGTCTTATTAATATCGCTTGCGTCGATTCTTCTAGAAGCGCCGCGGAGAAAAAAAAGTTTCCTGACGCCGCTTTCGGAGAGTTGTGGTTTAATATTTATGACTCTACGGGTAAAATAGGCTATATGAGACGGGAGAGGATAAAAACGACTTTCGAGGGCTTAGACGCGATAATATTTAGGGTAGAAACCTTTATTCGAAATTCTGCGGGGTATGATAAAAGCGTCGCCGAAACCTATTATGATTATAATTTTAAGCCGCTGCAGGAGATTATTATTGAATCAGGCTCGTCTGAAAGTTCGTTTTCGGTTAGAAAAGATAACGGAAATTTTGTTTTTCATTCCGTTATAAGTTCTTTTTCATCTGAATTAACTATGCCTATAGAAGAAAATTTGTACGCTCAGCCCGATAGTCTATTTATTTCTGAAGTTTCAGATTTTGCGACTGTTAAATGTATAGACGCTAGATATCAAAAAGTACATGAATTTTCAATTAAATATTTAGGCAAAGAAAAAATCGATATATCATCTAATGTTATCGAGGCGTCTAAATATCTTATCAAGTCTTCAATTTTGTCGGAATCCGACGTTATAATGTGGATTGACGGCAATAAAAACGAATGCATGTGCGAATCGGCAGGATTGAAATTTGTTAGAGCCGACAAACAATCGGCAGAAAAAAAGGACGGAATTAAAAATATTGACGGGCATATTGCGTCCGTGCAAAAAATGGATTCTTCTATTTCCGAAGCCCTTTCTATCATGAAGGTAGAGTATTCCTCTAGAGATAAAAGAAGATCTTTTGTATTTCCTTCAAATGAATATCAAACCCCTTCCAAAGAGGGTAAAAAGTTGTATTTACGTTTATATTCCCCAAACTCTAAGAGGGAACAAGCAGAATATCCTCCCGAGGCTTTGAAGCCGTCTAAATATATTCAGTCGGATGACGATGATATAAAGGAAAAAGCGGCTGAATTTAAACAAGAAAATCTTAGAGAAACAGTTTCTTTAATACGTTCTTGGGTATACGGCCATATTAAAGAAGCCGAATTTGACACGTATCTTTCGGCCGTTGAAGCTCTGCGTTCCGGGAAAGGAGATTGTACTGAAAAATCTTTGCTTTTCGCAGCATTGACGAGAAGTTTAGGGATCCCTTCCAGAATCATTTCAGGCTTTATTTTTGACGGCGGATGTTTTATTTTGCATTCTTGGGCAGAGGTCTGGCTGAACGGAAAGTGGATAGCCGTAGATCCGTCGTATAATAAAAGCGAATTGGGAGCTCGCTATATTTATTTGAGTTCTAGCTACGGCGGAGATATATCGCCTAGCGAAGGCATTAAGATGTTAGACGCCGTAAATAATTTAAACTTTAACATAAGATCCGTATACGTTAAAAATAAATGGTTTCACCTTAAAAATCCATCTGAATTTTTTAAGCATGATAAAAATAACGTATCTCAAAGATTGTGGGGTATAAAGTTTGATAACCCTAAAAATTGGCGTTTTACGGCAGACGAGTCGAAATTAATTAAGGGGACTAGGGGAGACGCCTTAATATTTATTACTTTATTTTCTCCATTGGATCAGGATATTGGAAAATTAGTTTCCGTTTTAACCGGTCATTCGGTGGATTCTTTTAAGATTGCCGATATGTTTCCCAGAGTTTTAAGCGACGGACGCCGCAGTTTATTGTATTCGTCCTTTATTTCTAAAAATAAATCCGATTTTACATGTATGGTTTATATTACGGAAAATTTAGAAAAGGATAAAATGGTTATGTCCGTTTTGATATGTCCTCAAGATAAAAGCAACATGCTCATGTCTGAGCTTGACGCAATTAATTTGAGTTTGGTCTTTTAGAAATATCTCAATATGACGCCCCTTTGCGACGCAGTTAGCCGGAAAGATAATCTTCCCAGCGTTTAATATCAGGGGTTTTATAGTTAAGAGCGTAGTTATTTGAGTAGATGATTAAGGTTAATATTGAATGATTAACTTTCTTATTATTAGAAACGGCGAAAGATGATATTATCGTCAGCTGGCAAATATTTAAAGGTCTAAGCTTGAATTTAGGACGAAGGTATATAGTAAAAGTTTTGTTTAAATGAAATAGTAAATATATTTAGCTAAATATATTTACTATTTTTAATATATTTTTCATAATGTTAAATAAAATTTAACATTATGAACGGTTATATGAAGTTTGTATTTGCTACAATAAATGTAAATTATAGATTTTTATTTTAGTCGTTTAATGGAGGGACTATAATTTATGTTTAACGTAAACAGTTTTCCTAATATTGCTGACAGACTATTTTCCATCTCTTCAGGAGGAGCTTTAAGCGGTCTTAAGCAGATGGAATACGGCATAACGGCAAATATTTCGTTAAATTTAAATATTTCAGATAGCGCGTCTTTTAGTCCTGATATAGCCGATTCTTTCACAAAGAATCCATTATTCTCTTCACTTCAGAATAGCGGCCTTATGACGCCCGGGATGGGAATGATTCCGGGGTTTGGCGGCGCTTGTTGCCCCGCGGGAAGTATGTTTGGCTCACGGATGCGGCAAGAGACGCAAATGATGCTTCAGATGATGATGATTCTTTTTCAGATGATGTCGCTTTTACAGCGGCAGACGATCGCCTCTTCAGGCTCTGGATTTTCTCCCGCCGTAAGCGGGGGAGCCGGAGCAGCTCCGGCTTCGGGAATCGGATCATCGGGAACAGGATCTCCGGCCTCGATGCCGGCTTATTCGTCGTCTCTGCCTTCTCCGGTTGGGAGCAGCGGAACGGCTTCTGCCGGCAGAGTTCCCGTAGATAAATATGGCAGTTTTGAAGGCAGGCCTCATGGGTTAAACGAGATTAAAAAGATGTTTGGAGAACCTGGTCAAAATCAGGTTACAGTAGAAATGCCGGCCGGGAAAGACGGCAAAATGATTAAAGTGACGTGCCATAAACTTATTGCGGATAGAATGAAGGCTGCCTTTGAAGAAATTAAAGCGCGCGGTTTATCCCATTGCATAGATTCTTTCGACGGCTGTTATAATAATAGATCGAAAAGAGGAGGCAGCGCGAAGAGCGTTCATGCTTGGGGTATAGGTTTTGACGTAAACGCTTCTTCTAACCCTATGGGGAAGAATACTCAAACTCCTGAACAAAAGCAGCTGGCTCAGATATTTGCTAAATACGGATTTTATCAGCTCCCTAATGATCCTATGCATTTTCAATTCTGCACGGGATATTAATAATAGAAAAATGATTTGATAGAAGAAGCTCCGGTTTTATTTAAAATCGGGGCTTTCTTCTATATTAAGCGGAAACTTGTTTGGGCGGTTAATTTCATTATTTTTGGTTCTATTTTTATATATTTACTGTTCGCGAGTTTAGTTGTATAATTAAATAAATTAGTTTTATTACTGCGTTTATATGATTATGTCCATACATTTTGTTGAGATTAATTTGAAGATAATTTACGTTGACGTATAACGATAAACGTAAGAAAAAGCAATATATAAGGAAAATAACGAAATGGAAAATATGGAAGCTTTTTATGTCGTTTGTCCTTCCTGTAGGGGAAAAATTTATTATTTGTCATGCCATTTAAAAAAAATTGCATGTTGTTACTGCGGCCTAGTTTTTACCGCCGGAAAAAACATTACGCCTTCTAACAGCGCAAAAGAAGCCGTTTTTTGCGCTTGCGGAGATAGACTTTCAGTATCGGAACAATTTCAGTGCAATTCCTGCGGAAAAAAGTATCAGTACTTATCTTTTACGCCTGAAGACTTGAACAATTTTCAGGCTTGCAAACCGAATAAGATGAAACGACAGGCTGAAAATAGCATATTATACTATTTGGCTGAGGGAACTTATACCGTAGAAGATATTTTAAAATCGTTTCCGTTAGAAACGATAACGGAGTCGTTTTTGCCAGTTAGAATGTATTCCGGAAAATTTATCTCTTCTTGGAAAGGATACGCTTATGAAGCCGAAGGGGGTAAGCGCGAGAAAATACCTCAGGGAGGAGAGTATAAAAATAGTTTTATGATAGCGATTCCGGCCTGCTCGGGATTTCAAAAAGAATTTAACGATTTTATAAGTCGAGCTACGTTCGGAACGCCCGGAGCAGATAATATTTCGCGTTTAATTGAACCTCCTAAGTACGATACGGAAACTCTATTATCTGCGAATAAAGAGGACGCGGCGATTATTCCGCCTATTTGTGATTCTTCCGAATTATATGAACTTAACGGTAAATCTATGATTGAAGAAGCTATTTTGAAAAAGCTAAATTCAGAAAACTTATGTTCGGAAGTTACTGAGTCTCAAAACGTCATAACGATAGATAACGTTAGCGATATTATTTATTTTCCTTTCGCTATTTCATCATTTAAATACAAAGATAATATCTATCAGACTGCCGTCGAGATATTCAAAAACGGAAACGGGGGGGGGAAAAGGCCTATTGATAAAGATTTTAAAAATTCTATCGAGAATATGAGTAAAAAATATATTATAATCGCTCCTATTTTTCTAATTTTGTTTATGCTTTTTATTAAGCCTGGAATTTTTTTCCTTAAAGCTATAAATAATTTTAAGTTTGGCGTTTTTCTTGCCGGATTGCTTGTCATAGGTTATTTTGCGTTAGACTTCTACAAACAGAAGCAGATAGAAAAAAAAGCTAATATACGCAGGTTTGATCTTAATCAGATTATAAAAAGTCGCGCGTCTCGTTGATGTTTAATAATATTAAAATTCCACGTTTTTGTCGGCGTTCAGAAAAATGGCCTGAGAATGTTTCGGAGAATGGCGCAGCTATTTTTGAATACGCCGCGTTATCTTAAACTTGTTTTAGTTTATACTTTTTTTCGTCTTCGAACGGATGGCGGCATAGAAAAAGCGGGAGAGATTGTAGAACGCTCAACCCCGCTTTTATTTAAATTTTTAATCGCTGTTTTTCTGTTAGTTTCTTTTTGTTTTTTCGCCTTTATTTTGTAAACTTAATTTCAGAAGAGAAACTTTCTCCGGCTAAGTTAGATTTAATGTCAAACATATCTAAAATTGTAGCCGCTATATCGGCGAAGGAATAACGCATATTTAATTGTTTTCCCTGAATATCTTTCATATACCATAAAAGAGGAACATGTTCCCTCGTATGATCGGAACCCTTATGACATGGATCGCATCCGTGATCTGCCGTGATAATAAGAGCGTCTCCTTCTTTCATAGCGTTTTGAAGTCGCGGTATGAAAGAATCTAAATATTCTATCGCTTCCGCATATCCTTTAGGATTTCTCCTGTGTCCGTAAAGCATATCGAAATCTACTAGATTTACAAAAATTAATCCCGAGGTTTTATCGTCCTGCAAAAGCTCTTCCAATTTGTCCAGACCGGCATGGTTATTACCGGTATGGTATGATTCGGTTAAGCCTCTATGACAGAATATATCTTCTATTTTTCCGACTCCTATGACGTCTTTGCCGTTTTCTTTAAGGATGTCCAATAATGTTGGATACGGAGGAGGCAGAGCGTAATCGCGTCTATTTTCGGTCCTTGTAAAATTGCCTGGAGAACCTATGAAGGGACGAGCAATCACTCTGCTTACGGGATGTTCTCCGTTGAGCAAAGCTCTTGCGGCTTCGCAATATTTATATAACTCGTCGATAGGAACAATAGATTCATGAGCAGCTATTTGAAAGACGCTGTCCGCTGAAGTGTAAATTATGAGGGCTCCGGTTTTCATATGCTCTTCTCCAAGATCTGCGATTATCTGCGTTCCTGAAGCGGGGTAGTTCCCTATAGTTTTTTTGCCGGTAGCTTGTTCGAAAGCTTTTATTAAGTCTTCCGGAAAACCTTGAGGATAAGTAGGAAAAGGTTTTTCCGTTATAATGCCTGCAATTTCCCAATGTCCGGTTGTAGTGTCTTTCCCGTTTGAACGCTCGGCTATTTTTGCGGCTAGAGCCGTAGGAGTCTTTTCCGGAGGAACGCCTTTTATTTGATGTATATTACCAAGTCCCATTTTTTGCATATTAGGTATAGTCAGACCTGTTTTTTCCGCAATATGTCCTAGAGTATCCGCCTCTGCGTCGTCATATTTATAAGAATCGGGCATAGCTCCGCATCCCATGCTGTCGGCTACGACTATTATAGCTCTATTTAGTTTCATATGAAAACCTCCTGAGTAGAAAAATCTACTGTCAAACTAGAAAAAAATTGCGGCATAGCTCATGTTGAGTATACCGCTTAAATATTTATTTGATTTATTTTTTTCTAAATGAAAAAATAACTTCAGTCTTGCCTAATTTTATTAAATCCCCGTCTTTTAAAAGCTGTTTGGCGCCTTTCATCATTAATTCGCCGTTTACGTAACTTCCGTTTGCGCTTCCCAGATCTTCAAAATAGTAAGCGGAAGCTTCCTTAAGTATTTGAGCATGCCTCCTGGATATATATGAGTCTTGATCAAAATCGGTAAGATCCACGTCAGGATATACGCCGTCTGCAGGACTTCTTCTTCCTATGCTGTTTGAATTTCTTGGCAAAGGGAAAACTACTCCTTCTATCGTCAATTGCGCCAATAGTCCATGATTATGCGTAGGCGAAGGCGGATCCATACTTTTGCCCGGAGAAATTAAAGAACTTTCGGAGGGTTTTGACGCTTGAGAAAATAATTTAGCTCCGCAATCTTCGCAGTAGGCTGATCCGTCTTGATTCTCACAAGCACATGCATGGCACTTTATCATAATTCTAAAAGACCTCCTAATATGGAACCGTAAAAGTTAAATAAGTTAAAAGTATTTAAGTGTAGCGAGATACAAAGCCGATTAAAGTTATTTTTTTAATAATATCCGTTTGCTTTCTATTCGTATTTTTTTACTTATTAATGTAGATATGAAAAATCTATAAAACTTACTTCAAGCTTTTAATAAAAAATCCTTCTCTCAGTTTAGTTCTGCTCTTTTTGTTTAGTCGAGATTTTATGAGCGACGTTGAATATCGCAGATTTTTATATCGAATATAATCTGTTAGCCGGCTTGTTTTGTGTTATTTGGCAATTTTTGTTTTTTAATTATTGTCATAATCCATAGGAAGCTTGCCGAGTTGTTTAAAAAATGTATAAGCATGCATATTAAGAGGTTATTAGTAGTTTTATATAATACGGCAAGAAGAAATCCTATTAAAGTTATCCATACGGCCGAAGGCAGCAGCTTTTTATCTCCAAGATGTAGAGCTCCAAAGATTAGGGAAGAGATATATATGCCTGTTTCTACCGATAGAATTCCTCTGAAAAACGCTTCTTCGCATAGACCAGATAGAATAGAAACGATAAAGCATTGGAACCAAGACAGACTTCCGAATATTGGAATATACAAAGAGTTAACAATCCAGTCTAAATGCATAAACGAAAGTTTATTTCTAAAAGCGTAGAATAAAAAATTACAAGCGCATAACGCCGCGGCTATCGGAACGCATATCAGCAGAGAAAGGTTAAAATACAGATCCTGCCACCAGTAAATTTTTCTTATAAGGCCCCATATTATAGATATAATTAGAAGCGCTAACTGAATAGAGCATAGCGTTTTAAAAATGTCGTGTTGATTCTTATAAGTAAAATACTCAGTTTGGTCTGTCCGCTCTAATTCGTATATATTTTCTACTTCTTGTTTTGAATAGTCAAGATCGGTTTTCATTTTCATATGACGCCTTTTTTAATGTCTTTATTATAGACAGGTATTTTGATTGTGCTTTTCTAGATTCAAGAATTTTTTTGAGAGTTAATTTTTTTATGCTTTCAGATATAAGATCGCTTTTTAAATACGCTAGAGTCTCTTCAGGATATTTGGCAAAGCATGATGCTATAGCCCATGCCGTTCCCATTTTTGCATAATACCCGTTATGGCGTATAAGACTTAGAGTATTTAGCGTTTGATCTATGTATTTGTCGTTTATATAGTGAGACAGAATAGCGGCAGCCGAGAATCTGACGTAGAATTCTCTTGAATCTGAACTTAGTTCTTTTAAAAAATAAAAAAAATGCTTTTCATAAAAGGCAGCCTTTTTTAGTCCGGCCGCAAAAATATCGCATACGGCCCAATTATTTATTTTTGGCAGGAACTCATATATACGTCTAAAAAGTTCCCGCTCGTCCAAATCGGCAAAACATATCGCCATTGCCTGTAGAACGATTTCTTCAAAATATTCGTCAGTAATTTTCTCGAAAAATGAGGAAATATCGACGGCTTCTTTCTTCGCTATTTTTCTTAAAACTGGAATTCTTATTCCTATAATTTTTGTTTCTCCGGGGATGAGCTTTGAAGAAAAATTTCGGTATTGCGGATCCGCCGACATTTTTAATTTATCTTTTATCAGCATGTCAAAAAAGCTTTCATATTCAATTTTTTGTCCGGTTCTCGCCGTATGGTTGAAGTTATTGTCGCAGTTTCGTCGTAATATGTCAAATAAAAAGGAAAGAAGCGCAGTTCAACGAAATAACATAGTGCTAACTTTAGTTGGTAATAAAGATGTACGCTTAAGGAGAAAAAATGTCTTTATATAAAAACTTAGTTTTCTTATTTATTTTATCTCTAACTTTTATATATTCCTTTTATGATGTTTGCGCTCAGGAAACGGTGATTATAGCCGACGGATATAAAATCAAGCTGCCTGAAAATTTTAAAATGGATAAAGCTTTATCTTATCCCGGAAGCGTTTTGTATTCGGATAAAAAATGCAATATCAGCTTGACAAGTCAGAGAACCTCTAACAAATCAGACCTCAAGTCTAGTCTCGATAACGTCGTTAACCAGCTGAAATTAAGCGGTTTTAAGATAAATAAGACGGAAATGCGCGAACAAGGGCAATATCCGTTGTTTTTAATAATCAGCTCTTTAAATAACGGGAAAATTGTGAATTATCAATATGGCATTCTTGCGGAAAAGACTATTTATATGATAACTTGCTCCACGACTGCCAAATTGATAAAAGAATATGAGCCTGTATTTGAAAATATGATAAAGACTTTTTCTAAATAAATATTTGCGGAGCTTTGTTTGTATTCTCCTTTTTATATTCTTGTTTCAATAGACGATGCGGATTGCGGAGATTTATCATCTTCTCTGGCTCCCTGCGATGGTCATAAAGCTTCGGCCGTAAAATTTCATATATCTTGTAATATTTTAAATACTTGTTATGCTAATGTCATTCGAAGAAAAATTTTTAATCTATTGCTTTCGGATTTTGATTTGGGCATATATGAAGATAAAATCAACGGCAAGTTGTTTATACCTACTTCTTTGTCTTTAGAAATTTTATCTTCGATAGTTGAAAAGAAGCTTAAAAATTTTTTTCGAGGTTTAGATATACGAGTCAGAGCGGAATTTTCTTTAGACAAACCGTCTAATTTTGAGACGCGTTTTCAAGCGTCGGTTGCACAAAAAAAATACGTCTATTCTTGTTCAATGTGCCAGAGCCTTTTTATGTATCATATTTGCATACTTACTCCGGAAAGGATGGGGGCTTGTGGCGAAATGACTTTTTTTGACGCTGAGCTTATGTTTTCTCTAAATAGATTCGGGCCTTGCAGAAGGATAGAAATAAATAATTTGATAGACGCGGCGACAGGGGAGTGGGAGGAAATAAATAAAGCCGTTTATGAACTTACTTTCGGAACTATTTCGAGAATTTGTCTGAATTCGGCGTCGGTTTTTCCGTTGCCTTGCAGTCCTTTAGCCGAGACTATTTCCATATGCGCCGGAGATGGAGAACAAATTTATGTTTTAGATAGAAAAGATCCCGAAGAAAGTCCATGCGGCTTAAGTTTTGAATCGGCTTTAGAGGTATCTCAAGGAGGCTTTCAGACTCCAGGAATAACATGTCAGGCTAGAAAGTATATTTTATCCCCTGATTTTTTGAAAGCTGAAGGCGGTTTTAAAAATATCGTTTGGATGTCCGGAATCACAAAGAAAGTATTGAATTTGTCTTAACGCTATGATTTAAGTCTCTAATTCCAAAATTAAAGCAATTTTGGCGTCTATAAAAAAGCCGGTAGAATAATTTAAGTTCTACCGGTTCTTTTTATAGTTTTATTTTAGTTTTTAGACAGCTTACCGCATTATTTCATCAGCTAATTTTTCGGCGTCATAGATGTTTCTTAAAGATTCTATTACGGCGACGGAGCTTACGGCTATACTTCTTGAGTATCTTCCGTCATAAACGAATTGTCTTATAAGACCTTCTATATTTCTATCAAAATTTATGCCCAGCAGTTCGCCTTTTGTATTTATAACCGGGGAACCTGAATTTCCGCCTATAGTGTCGGCGTCGTAGACAAAGTTTAAAGGAACGGACAGATCTAGACTATTCTTTTTTTCCAGATAAGTTTTAGGCAGTTCCCAGGCCGGCTCTTCAGTATTTTTAAAAGAATAGCGCCTGTCGTATAACCCGTAAAACGTTGTGAAAGGAGGAGCTTGAGTCCCGTTCATATCATATCGCAATATAGGGCCGTAGGCCATTCGTAAAGTAAAAGTGGCGTCAGGGTATATATTTTTGCCGTATATTGAAAATTTAGTTTCCGCTATTTTTTCTAATGCCGGGATCATTGCGCTCTCATATTCGGATTGTACCCATTTTTCATATTGAGTCACTATAGGCTCCATTTTAAGAGCGAGCATAATAAGAGGATCTTCGCTGGCTTCGCAAGCTTTGAGGCCTCCGGATAAAAGCTCTTCGCGTATTGAAACGTCGTTTAGCTTAGTTGTTCTTATTAAATATTCGGCTCTGTCGCCGGGAGTTTGACCGTCGAGCAATATCTTTACCGCGTCGTCGTTTTCCCCAAGTTTTTCTAACGACATTTCAAGCCAAGTTTGCAGCATAACTTTTTCTAAATCTTTGTATATAGGTTCTTTAGATAAGTTAATATAGCGGAATCTGTCAAGCTGAGAATCATGAAAACCGTTTTTTCTTTCTGAGTCCGGTTTTTTTATCTCTTTTACGTAACGAGCTATATTCATCGCGATAGACGGAAGCCTGTTGCCTTGCAGCTGACCGAAATAAAATTGTTCATAGTTTTTTGAATATTTTTTCAGAACTTTGTTGACGTTTTCATAAGCTTGTTCCGTAGTTCGTTTCATTTCCGGATCTTTAATAATATTCCTAAAATTTTTTTCTTTAAGCTCGAAATTTGCGGAAAAGGTTGGATCCGTTAAACCTTTAAATTCTCCTGTCGTGGCTTTTTTGCCATTTTCATAGGAGAAAATTAAGGTTTCCGAGCGCCTGCGGGCCTCTTCGCTCGTATCCGCATATGCGTATAAAGCTTCGAGACATTTGTCGTATCTATATAAATTAGCCGGATATATGAAATCTCTGTTAAATAAATATTGGCTGTAAGTTATATTCCTTCGAGTTTTGCCCGGATGTCCCGATACGAATATCAATTCTCCTTCTTTAGGGCGTTCGTCGCTGAATTTTATATAATTTTTAGAATTAAGAGGTTTTCCGTTTTCATAGACTCTAAAAATCGCAAAGTCAAGATCGTATCTAGGATAAGTAAAGTTGTCATGGCTTCCGCCGTAAAAAGCTATCTGTTTTTCAGGAGCCATAACTAACCGTACGTCTCTATATTGTTTATAAGAGTAAAGCCAATATTCTCCTCCGTTATATAACGACACTATCTCGCTTCTTAAACCTGTTTTTTTTGAATTTTCTTTTTCTATAGCCGCTATTTCAGCTTTTTGAGCTTTTATAGCTTCTGTCTTTGGCAGTCCTTTTACAGCTTTGCCTATTCTATCCGTAACGTTTTCCATGTTAACTAAAACGTTTAATTCAAGATCCGTGCATTTTGCTTCCTTATCTTGATCTTTGGCGTAAAATCCATTTTTTAAATAGTCGTTTTCCGAAGAAGACATTTTTTGCAGCTGTTTAGAAGCGACATGGTGATTCGTGATTACTAAGCCGGTCGAAGAGATAAAGGCTCCGCTGCCTCCGTCGTTGAATCTGACGCTTGAAAGCCGTATGTTGTCAAGCCATTGTTTCGAAGGCTCGAATCCGTATTTCGCTTTAATTTGTTTTGAAGGAATATTGTCAAAAGTCCACATTCCTTCGTCTGCATGCGAAATACCGAGCGTTAAAGCCGCGATGCCTAGAGTAGCGGTTATTTTTTTTATCATTTTTTATCCTTTCTTTTTTTTGCTTTTAAACTTTTATCAGAATGTTTATATGAATAAAAACGCAGCGATATTTTATTTGGAGAAACGGCGGGATTGGGGGAATTTGCCGACACGAGCACGGCTTTCGAGCCGGTAAGACACATATGCCAGCCTATTATTACGGTTACCGGCAAAAATAAGGTCATAAGCAAAAACAAAGCTAAAACCCGTAAAGACGTCGTTTTGAATTTGGCGAAAATAAAATCGCGTAAAATAAACGTTCCTTTTATAAAAAATAAAAAAGCAAAAATTAGAAAAACGTTTATAAATAAAGCCGAGTAAGCGTTGATATAAAGATCTCCAAATAATTTAATCTGCGGCGAGACGCCAAGCAAATATCCGAAGAGCAGCAAGATGCCGGACCATCCGGCTATATGCGCGAACCATTGAGGATATTCCAGAACGCTCGATATTTGGACGCCTAATTCAAGTTTTTCCTTGAGTTTTAACTTAGTTAGGATCCAATAATTAAAAATCCATAAGTAAAAAGAGTATGCAGCCGCAACCGTTATTATGAAAAATGGAAGAGCTTCGTAAAATAATCGCAGTATTGCTTCGAATCCTCTTTCGCTTATCAAAATTTTTTCCAGATTGAATACAGAAAAATGAAGCATAGCCGAAGTCATTGCCGCGGATGCTAGGACTATAACGACTAGCGACGGAATTATATTCGACATAGATATAATTCTTTTATTTATTAATATTGCTGTTATACCTCCTACTATTGCGATCGATATCGCCGCGTACATTGACTCGGGAAAGGCCGTAAGTACGGCTGAAAAGGCAGAATGTACCGTTTTTACCGCTAAATATATATCTTCGGAGAGAGAAATTCCGGTTATGTATGAAGTTATTGCCAACGTTAACGCGAGGCTTACGCTAAGAGACGCCGAAGCGGCTAGAATAATTTCGGCAGGTTTTTTATTTTTTTGGAACATGACTCCCAGCGTTAAGCCGGGAAGTATTACGGACGCGGCAAAATAGACGGAAGCCGGAAAAATTCCAAGTATTAAGCCTACTAGGACGGTCGAAGCAAAGCTTACTAATATTCCCGGTTTAATTCCCGCTTTGACGGTTGCTATCGTTATAGGGGTGATAGAAAGGTATAGAATTATATCTAAATAGCCCGCGATACTTGCTAGGATAGCTATTAACGCGGTTATTGCGGATAAAATTCCCCCAAGAGCTATTTCGTTTATAGTCTGTTTACGCCGTAAATTTTGAATCATATGGTGAAGAGACGGTTTATTTTATTTTAGACGATATTTTAATAAAGTCCGGATTCTTGAGATATGGCTCCCAACAGTAGTCCTTCAATAATTTATCTTTTCCGGAAAAACCAGATTCGGCGGCTTGTTTTAAAGATTCGAGCGCTTTAATTTCGTTCTTTTCAGCCGCGTATAGGCAAGCTTGGTAATATAATGCCGACGCGTTTGATGGCGATAAAGCCAGCGCTTTTGATAAATAAATATCGGCTTTTTTAAAATCTTTCGTCGCTAACGCTAATTTAGCTAAATAAATATTGGCCGGAATAAAGTCAGGATCTGCGGTTAGAATTTTTTGCAGTAATTTCTCCGCTTCGCTTACCCGTTGTTTTTGCAAAAGAATTTCTGCGGCGGCGATATTAACTTCAGGAAGGTTTTCATGCTCTTTTCGAAGCTTGTCGATCAATTTTTCCGCTTTTTCGCTTCGTTTTTCCTTAAGGTATATATAGGCTTTCAGCAATAAAGCGTCCGGGTTTGATTCGTCGGATCGTAGAGCGGCTTGCATGTATTTTTTAGCTTCTTGCAAATCGTTTTCCAGCAGTTTAACTTTTCCGTAAGCTATATTTACTCCAATATTTGACGATACTAAATTTAAAGCTTGTTCAAGTTCTTCTTTCATTTTTACGAGGGAATTCTCTTTTTCATATATCAAAGCTGACAGAAGATAAGAATCTGCGTTCCGCTTATTTGCTTTTTTTGCTTTTAGAATATAATCTTTAGCCTGCTTCGTTTTTCCTTCTTTAAAGTAAACGGCCGCTTTTCCAAGAAGAGCCGCGTCGTTTTCAGGCTCTGATTTTAAAATGTCGTCATATAATTTAAGAGCTTTTTCGTTTTCTCGTTCTTTTAAAAGAAGATTGGCTGAAATAAGAAAAAGTTTATTTATATCTTTTTGAGAGTGCGCGCATAAGGAATGCTCTCTAAGCGTGCTTAAGCTAAATTTTAGCGCTTTTTTCACTCCTTTTAATTTCTCGAGTATTTGGATTTTGCGTTTGTAGGCTTCGAAATTTTCGGGATCTAACTCTAGGCTTCTATTAATTTCTCCATAGGCTCTTGCGTAATCATGCAGCCAATAATATGCCTCGGCTGTCATTTTACGTATTTCAGGATTTTTAGAGTCGTATTTAACGGCCGTTCTTATTTCTTCTATCGCTCTTGAATCGTCTCCCTTTTTTGCGCGTATAACGGCTTTTAACGCGGCTAAAGCGGATTTGCGCTTATGGTTCTTCGAGGTAGATTCGGCTGCGTCGGCTAAAGTTATGGCTTCAAGCTCGTCTCCTAAGTTCAAAGAATGTTCGGCGAGAGATATATCGTACGACGACTCTGCGCAGCCTGTTTGTAAAAGTAAGCAGCATGATAATACTATTGGCATTAAAATCGGTATATATAATAACGGCGACTTCATGGTTATTTCCAAAATTCCCAAGGTTTCTTTTTGTTTTCATCTCTTCCGGTCGTGACTCTGTTAAGATACCACCACCATCTTTCTTTAGACGGATCGTTTATTATCTGGTACTGTTTAAAATTAGCATGCCCGACTTCGTTGACATATATTTGGGCTTTTTGACGCAACTCGTTATCGAGCAATATTAGTTCTTTTCTATAATCTTTTAAGTCTATATTTTCATAAGCCAACTCGGTTAAAAGATCGTGTATCTCGTCCCTGTAATTCATAAGAAGACTGGCTGCGAGACCATTTTTTCCTATATTTTTAACCATGCGAGTATATTCGTTTATAACTTCGTCTAAATATTCGAGAGATTCTCTGATTTCATTGTCATCCATAGCGAATCCTCATTAAGACATTAATTTTTGTAATATTTCCAGATCTCTTGGATAAGTTAATTTGATATTTGGATTAGATAAACGTACGGCCTTGATCTTTCCGCCTATTCTTTCCACCAACGAGGATTCGTCGGGGCCTTGGAATTTATCTGTAAAGGCGAGATCGTATGCTTTTAAAAGAGTCGTTCTTCGAAATATCTGAGGCGTTTGAACGACAATTAGATTGTCTCTGGGTATCGACTCTAAAATAATGCCTGCGGGGGATGTCCTTTTTACCGCGTCCGACACCGGGAAACAGGGAATGACTCCGTCGGTCGAATTATCTAAAGCTTTCGCCAAAAAACTTACGTCTTTCGATTTTATCATAGGTCTGGCGGCGTCATGTACAAATATAGCCTCGATATCGCTTGAAGTTTCTTTTAGCATATTGAAAACAGAAAGCTGTCTGGAAGAGCCGCCGTTTACGATTGACATGCTTTTCTTTATCTTCCAGGACGCGCATAAGCTTTTTATTAAAGGGATTAAATTTTGTTGTGCCGCGATAAATATTCGACTTATAAATTCGTTTTTATCAAATTGCCTAATAGAATGCATTATTACCGGCATACCGTTGATTGTGACAAAAAGTTTGTTCAGGCCCGAGCCAAATCTGGACGAGGATCCTCCTGCCGTTATAAGAGCCGCCGATTTCATTGTTTATATTTTCCTTGATAAATTTTTGCGAACACCATTTTGCCTGCCGAAGTTTGAAGACAGCTCGTAGCCTCAATGACCACTTCTTCTCCAATATATTTTTTCCCGTTTTCAATCACGATCATAGTTCCGTTTTCCATATAGGCTACTCCCTGATTCTGCTCTTTTCCTTCCTTCAATACTGTCGCTTTTAAAATTTCTCCGGGTACTATGGCGGGTTTTAAAGCGTTGGAAAGGTCGTTTATATTTAAAACGTTCACTCCTTGAACTGTGGCTACTTTATTTAAATTATAGTCTATAGTGACTAAAACGGCCTGCATTTCCAGAGCAAGTTTAATTAACTTGTCGTCTACCGGAAGCTCGGGATAATTTTGCTCTATGATTTCCATGCTGAATTCTTTCCGCATAGCTTCAAGCAGTTCGAGACCTTTTCGTCCCTTTGTCCTTTTCATATCGTCCGAAGAATCCGCTAGAGCTTGCAGTTCGGCTAACACGAATCTAGGAACAGTCATAGTTCCTTCAAGAAATCCCGATTTAGCTATTTCTTGAATCCTTCCGTCTATTATGACGCTTGTGTCTATAATTTTGTACTTGTTTCCCCAAAGTATATCTAAACCTTTTGGAGAATTCAGTATTTTTGAAGAGATAGGAATCTTGCCTATAATTTTAGCGCCAAAGAAGATACCCATATAACATAGAAAAATAGATATTACAAGCGCAGTTAGAGCGAAAATATACTTGCCGAAAGGAATTAATTCCAAAGGGATAACGGATAATATGAATATGATCAGCGAAGATATGATTAAGCCTATAATAAGTCCTGCCGCAGATCCCGCTAATTGCCCGGAAGGCATTGAAAGTAATTTTTTAGCGCTTGAATCAACTATGTTTAAGATCGACTTCGAAGTGAATTGACTTAATGTAATGCCTATAATAATTCCTAAACTTGTAAATATTACTCCGTTTACCGGCAAAAGTTCGGCAGGAAGTTCCTGAAAGATAGGCAGAGTATATTTATGAACGTTCCATCCTAAAATACTTCCGCAAAGAGAAAAAATTATTAAAAATGTCCCTTTGATTAATTTCTCCATTTAGTTTTAAACCTGCTAGTTAAAGATATAAGTCGCGTTATGTTTTTTAAAAAACTCCATGAAGCAGTTCTTTTATATTTACGAGAGGTTTTATTTTATTTTTTGAGGCTTTTGCCGGTATAGATGAAAAATTTCGGTAAGGAATCCATATTTTTTCGAATCCTAATCTTTCAGCTTCAATAATTCGCTTGTCGGCGTATGAAACGCTTCTTATTTCTCCTCCTAATCCTATTTCTCCAAAAATAGTGGAATTTATTCCAAAAGGTTTGTCGGAGTAACTTGATAAGACTGCCGCGGCTATCCCCAAATCTACCGCCGGTTCTTCAAGTTCCATTCCGGCCACTACGTTAACGTATACGTCGTATGGAGAGATTTGGATGCCGGCTCGTTTTTCCAATACGGCTAAAATTAGGCTGAGTCTATTTGGATCTATTCCGTTCACCCGTCTTGTAGGGATTCCGTAATATGATTTTGTAACGAGAGCTTGAATCTCTATAAGTATAGCCCTAGAGCCTTCTATAACCGGAGCTATAACGGAACCTGAAACTTCTTCTCCTCTTCCGGCAAGAAAATATCCGGAAGGATTTTTTATGCTTTGTAAACCTGACGAAGTCATTTCAAATATACCGGCTTCGTCCGTAGATCCGAATCTGTTTTTTACAGGCTTAATTATTCTGAAATTTTGGAGCTGTTCCCCTTCGAAATATATAACTGTGTCCACTAAATGTTCAAGAAGTCTTGGCCCCGCTATATTGCCGTCTTTAGTAACATGTCCAACTATTATAAGAGAGGCTTCGGTCGATTTTGCCAGTCGAACCAGGGATGCCGCGCATTCTCTTATTTGAGTTACGCTTCCGGGAGCGCTTTCTATCCCGGATTTAAATATAGTTTGGATTGAATCGATTATGATTAGAGAGGGGGCTAGTTCGCCTGCTCTTATTATTATGTTTTCAAGACTGACTTCAGATAGAATGTATAAGTTCTCAGGACAAGCTCCCAGCCTGTCGGCTCTCATTTTTATCTGTCTTGGCGATTCTTCTCCGCTTACGTAGAGTACCGTGCCATAGTTTGAAACCCCTTCGGAGACTTGAAGAAGCAAAGTTGATTTTCCTATTCCCGGAGCTCCCCCAAGAAGAGTTACAGATCCCGGGACTATGCCGCCTCCTAAGACTCTGTCGAATTCGTCTATTTTAGTAGTTATTCTAAGATGTTCGGCCGTATTGATCTCATCTATGCGTTCAGGATGAGACGCGCCTGACAAAAGTTGCCTTTGCGAGGCATTTTTCGCCGGATAGGCTTCTTCGGCAAAAGTATTCCATTTGCCGCAGTCGGGACATTTCCCCAGCCATTTGATAGATACGCTGCCGCAGTTAGAACACACATATTGAGTTTTCATTTTCATATTCTTTAAACGATGTTCTGTTAATTGCCAAGAGGCTGCGAACATGAATACGTCCGCAGCCTTCTTATAGTAACGCTTTTCTGCCTTATTTAGCGCTTTTCTTTGTAAAAGTAAGTTTTTTCTCGTCTTTCGGATCTATGTCGATCAATACGGTTTCTTCTTCGTCGTATGTTCCGCGTATAAATTCTTCGGCCAAAGGATCTTCTACCATCCTTTGAATGGCGCGTCTGAGCGGACGAGCTCCGTAAGCGGGATCGTATCCTTCTTTCGCAAGCCTTTCTCTAGCCGCGTCGGTAATTTCCATATGTCTTTTTTGAGCTTCTATTTCAGAACGTACGCGATTCATCATTAAGTCGACTATTTTTTTGATTTCTTCTTCTCCTAAATGCCTGAAGACAATTACTTCGTCTATTCTGTTTAAAAGTTCCGGCTTAAATAGTTTTTTCACTTCGTCCAAAATTTTTCTTTTAGTGCGTTCATGACGGGCTTCGGGAGTTCCTAAGTCCTTAACTGAACGTATTCCTATCTCTCCGCCTTCTATCGTCGTGGAAGTTCCTATATTCGAGGTCATTATGATCACGGTATTTTTAAAGTTTACGTTGCGTCCTTGAGAATCGGTTAATCTTCCGTCTTCAAGTATTTGAAGAAGAATATTGAATACGTCCGGATGAGCCTTTTCTATCTCGTCTAGAAGCACTACGGAATAGGGTTTTCTTCGCACTACTTCAGTAAGCTGTCCGCCCTCTTCGAATCCAACGTATCCCGGAGGCGCCCCGACGAGTCGTGATACCGCGAATTTTTCCATATATTCGGACATATCTATTCTTACCAACGCGTCTTCGTCGTCGAATAGAAATTCCGTAAGAGCTTTTGCAAGCTCTGTTTTTCCTATGCCCGTAGGGCCTAAAAAGATGAAGGAACCTACCGGCCTTTTAGGATCTTGGAGTCCGGCTCGCGCTCTCCTTATGGATTTAGATACGATATGAATAGCTTCGTCTTGTCCTATTATGCGTTTTTCAAGCTCTTTCTCCATGTTGAGAAGTTTCATCGATTCGGCTTCAGCTAGTTTTGTTACCGGAATTTTTGTCCATTGCGAAATGACGTAAGCTACGTCTTCTTCTGTGAGCACGTTCAGCATATCGCCTTTACTGTGTTTTTTCTGAGCCCATTCTTTTTGAAGTTCGTCTCTTTTCTTACGTAATTCGTCTTCTTTTTCTCTGAGAAGAGCCGCTTTTTCATATTCTTGAGCTTTTATTACGGTTTCTTTTTCTTCTTTAAGTCTTCTTAAATCTGCTTCCGCCTGTCTGAGATCGGCCGGAGGTAGAGTCGACTGAAGCCTTACTCTGGACGCGGCTTCGTCCATTACGTCTATCGCTTTGTCCGGAAGAAATCTGTCGCTGATATATCTATCCGCAAGT
Organism: uncultured bacterium; assembly: GCA_949288455.1. Lineage (GTDB taxonomy): Bacteria > Vulcanimicrobiota > CADAWZ01 > CADAWZ01 > CADAWZ01 > CASEKF01. The sequence goes on along the minus strand of CASEKF010000036.1, from coordinate 28,449 downwards.
TTAACGGACATCTCTATCGCTTCGTCTGTTATTCTGACTTTATGATGAGCTTCATATTTATCTCGTAAGCCTTTTAGAATTTCTATAGCTTCAGCTTGATTAGGTTCCGCAATTGAAACCGGTTGGAATCGTCTCTCTAAAGCGGCGTCTTTTTCAATATGTTTTCTGTATTCGTCCGGAGTCGTAGAGCCTATGCACTGCAATTCGCCTCTCGCCAGAGGAGGCTTTAGGATGTTAGCCGCGTCTATGGCTCCTTCTGCGGCCCCGGCTCCCACTATAGTATGGAGTTCGTCGATAAATAATATTATCTCTCCTGAGGCCGATTTTATTTCCTCCATGACTTTTTTAAGCCGCTCTTCAAATTCGCCTCTGTATTTTGTGCCGGCTACTAACGACGCCATATCTATCGCTACTACTCGTTTGTCTCTGATTGTGTCGGGAACGTCGGAAGCTACTATTCTTTGCGCTAAGCTTTCTACGATGGCCGTTTTTCCGACTCCGGGTTCTCCGAGTAAAGCCGGATTGTTTTTTTGGCGTCTGGAAAGGATTTGTATTATTCTTTCTATTTCAGAATGACGTCCTATAACTGGATCTAATTTTTTCTCTCTAGCGAGTTTCGTCAAATCTCTGCTGTATTGGTCCAAAGTGGGAGTTTTAGTCTTTTCTTTTATCGGCGCCGGCGCTGTCTCTATTCCTAAAAGTTTTGTTATTTCAGTTCTGATTTTAGCCGCGTCTACTCCTAAGTTTGATATAACTCTCGCTGCGATTCCTTCGCTTTCTTTAATTATCCCTAAGAGCAGATGTTCCGTTCCTATATAGTTATGAGATAAATTTCGCGCTTCGTCGAACGCGAGCTCTATGACTCGTTTTGCTCTAGGAGTGAAAACCATTTCTTTAGAAGTAGTTTTTGCTCCTTTGCCTATGATATTTTCTACTTCTTGGCGAACTTTGGCTAAAGTAAGATCTAAATGTTCCAGCACTTTAGCCGCTACGCTTTCTCCTTCGCTCATTATTCCTAAGAGCAGATGTTCCGTTCCTATGTAATTATTGCCTAACCTCTGAGCTTCTTCCTGAGCGAGCACTATTGATCTTCTGGCGCGTTCGGTAAAAGGTTCCCACATGATAGTAGACCTCCAAATATTTAATAATTAGGACGTATTAGAAAAGCGGTACGATAAAGTAGGGACCGCTTAAGCGTTATCGTTAAAATGCGCGCTATCTATTTACTTAAATTTCTTAGCTCATCTTTAGGCGCTTTTACGCCTTCAAGCGCTTTGGCGCTTGCGTCGTTTTACTTTTAAATCTGAAAATGCGGAAATAGTTCGCTTTTAAGCGTTTTTTATTATGGAAGAAGAAATTATAAAATCGCTTAAATAAAGCGCGCATTTGATTTTGAAAGTCAAGTCTTCCAATGCTTTAGACTTTATTGAATATATTTTATACATTCGCATATCTTTAGAAATTTATAGGCACATCGGGCTTGCAATGATTTTTGGAATAATAACTTTCTTCGTCTAGATGTTCGACAATGGCTTATTATCTCCTTCACTTAACCCTTTGGCAAAGATTGAGTATGACGCGATAAGACGTTCTTTTAGAAGGAATCTGTATGTTAAGGTGAAGAATTTAATAATTTAGGATTATAACTTTTAAATTAATCGTTTTCAATATAATAAAAAATAGAAGCGGAGACCATATATACATTATGTGCGGTATTATAGGATATGTCGGCAAAAGAAAAGTTTCTCAGGTTCTGCTGCATGGCTTAAAAAAAATGGAATACAGAGGCTATGATTCGTCTGGTATAGCCGCGGTTTCTGCCGGCGGTCTTAAAATTTTAAAGAGCGTTGGGAAAATAGAAAATCTTGAACGTAAATATTCTGAAACTCCAATTGAAGGAATTGCCGGAATAGGCCACAGCAGATGGGCTACTCATGGAGTTCCTTCTGAGATAAACGCTCATCCGCATAAAGATTGTTCCGGAAAAATAGCGATAGTTCATAATGGAATTATTGAGAATTATGGCGAGCTTAAAAGCGATTTGATTAAAAAAGGCCACAAGTTTATTTCAGATACCGATACCGAGGTCGCCGTTCATTTGATTGAAGACTGTTACGACGGAAATATTGAAGAAGCGGTAAAATGCGCTCTTCCTAAATTAAAAGGAGCTTTTTCTATCGTTTGCCTTTCTTCCGACGAGCCTGAGAAATTAGTTTTTGCAAGAATGAAATCTCCTCTCGTAGTAGGTCTCGGAAAAGACGAATTTTTTGTCGCTTCGGACGTAATAGCTTTTCTTTCTTTTGCGAGAGAAGCCGTTTATCTCGAGAATGGCGAACTTGGAATAATTTCTCCGGAAGGATTGAAAATATATAAATTTAGCGGCGAAGAAGTTAAATATAAAACTTCTATGATTCTTTGGAATGCCGATATGGCCGAAAAAAACGGTTTTAAACATTTTATGCTCAAAGAAATTTACGAACAGCCGGCAAGTATATCTAATACTTTAGCCGGTATTATAACGAACGATGGGTTTTCGTTTTCCGACGCGCATATTGATTTAGATTTAATTAAAAAGGTGAGGCGTATATCTATAGTAGCTTGCGGAACGGCTTATAACGCCGGTTTATTAGGAAAATATTTTATCGAGCAGATCGCTAAAATCCCCGTCGATATAGACGTAGCGTCGGAATTTATTTATAGAGAATCTCTTCCGTGCGACGACTCGCTTTTTATCGTTGTGAGTCAGTCTGGAGAAACGGCGGATACTATAGAAGCCGTTAAAAAAGTTAAGTCGAAAGGCTCCGGTATTATAGCCGTTACTAACGTAGTCGGAAGCTCTATCACTAGGGAAGTAGACGGAGTTATATACACTAGGGCGGGATTCGAGATGGGCGTAGCCGCGACGAAAACTTTTACCGCTCAGTCGCTTGTAATGTACGCTCTGGCGCTTTATCTTGCCGAAGCAAAGGGTATTCTTTCTAAAAACGCAATAGCTCCATATATTGCAGAGCTGAAGCTATTGCCGGAAAAAATGGAAGAGATTCTTAAAAATGTTAAAAATATCCGACGAGTAGCTAGGATGTTTCATAGTTGCAGAGATTTTCTTTTCCTTGGCCGTAACTTAAATTATCCTCTGGCTTTGGAAGGGGCTTTAAAATTAAAGGAAATTTCGTATATTCATGCCGAGGGGTATGCCGCTGGAGAAATGAAGCATGGTCCTATAGCTCTTATCGATTGCGACTGTCCCGTAGTAGTTATTATGACAAAATCTTTTCTATACGATAAGGTTATAAGCAATATAAAAGAAGTTTCGGCTAGACAGGGCATAGTTATAGGAGTAGCTTCGGAAGACGATATGGAAGCCGAGTCTTATACGAGAGTTCTTATAAAAATACCTTCGGCGAGTCCTTACGCTTCCGCAATATTAGCCGTTTTGCCGCTTCAGTTATTATCATATTATATTGCCGACGTAAGAGGTTGCAATATAGATAAACCCAGAAATTTGGCTAAAAGCGTTACCGTAGAGTAATATTTTTGACTTTCATACTCAGATAAGAGGTATTTAGCATTTTAAGAAATAACTTGTGAATATAATTTTTTTTAGCGGATGAGCGATTCATAATCAGCTTTACTTTGCGACTTTATATAAATTATATTATAAGCTTGCCAAAGATATTTAAACGGAGGATTTTCATGGACTTAACGTTAAAAAACTGTTCTTTGCGCGACAAAGAAGGGACGTATGATATTTTTATAAGCAAAGGCATTATATCTAAGATTGCGCCGGCTTCGGATGAAACTATTCATGATTCTCTTGCTATAGACGTTGAAAAACGCTTGGTGACCGAGGCTTTTTGTAACGCTCATATGCATCTTTGCAAGGTTTACACGGTGTCTATGCTCGACGATAAAGCTCTTAAGACTTATCATGGTCAAGATATGGGGTCCGCTATGACCGCAATAGAGCTGGCCGCGAGAATTAAGGAAAATTATAGGGAAGACTGGATTATAAAAAATGTCCGCAAATGTCTTTCAAAAGCTGCCATAAACGGAAATCTCTTTATAAGAGCTTTCGCAGACGTCGATTCGAAAGCAAAATTGGAAGCGGTAAAAGCTCTTATAAAAGCTAAAGAGGAATTTAGAGGCATAGTAGATCTTCAAGTCGTGGCTTTTCCTCAAGACGGAGTCGTGAGAGAACCCGGAACTATAGATCTTATGCGGCAGGCCATGGAGATGGGGTGCGACGTGGTGGGCGGAATACCATGGATCGAGTTTACGGAAGAAGACGAAAGGGCCCATATTGACGAGATGTTCAAACTCGCCGTCGAATATGATAAGGATATTTCGATGCTCGTCGACGACGCGGGGGATCCGGGCCTTAAAACCCTCGAAATGTTCGCGGTAGCCGCGATAAAAAATAAGAGGCAAGGGAGATGTCTAGCTCATCACGCTCGGGCTATGTCCGCCTATTCAGTTCCATACTTTAAGAAGCTTTCCGCTTTGCTTAAACAGGCGCGGATGGGGGTCGTGAGCGATCCTCATACCGGACCTCTCCATGCAAAAGTTAAGGAATTGTTGTCGGAAGGCAATCTTGTGTGTCTTGGTCAGGACGACGTAGCCGACGCTTATTATCCTTTCGGGCAATGCAATATGCTTGAAGTTGGCTTTTTAAACGTTCATCTTCTGTGGATGACGACTTTTCCTGAAATGGAACAAATTTACGATATGCTGACCGTCAGAGCCTCAGAGTGTATGAACCTGAGAAATTACGGAGTAAAAGAAGGCTGCGAAGCGAATTTGGTAGTATTGAACGCTCCTAGCGTTTACGAGGCTTTATGGTACCATGAAGCTCCTAAGTACGTTATTAGTCATGGAAAGCTTTTAGATAAGAAAACTCTTATTTAACCGTCAATTTTGTTATTATACCGCATAATTAAGCCCTGTTTCCTAAGGAAACAGGGCTTAATATATTTTATTTTTAAAGGTTTCTTTTACTTTTGCAGCGACTGCAATTTATCTAATACGGCTCTATGTTCATTTATGAATTCGGAACCTTTGGCTTTTATAGCGTCTATTAGAACCGAAACTATATCAAAGCCGAAACCGTTTTCTATAGCGTCTTTATGAAAGGATTCAAAATTTTGAGGAATTCTCAAAATCCAGTTTTTTGCTTTAGGATCTCCCGGTTGATTATAAATTTCTTGAATGCCAAAAAAGTCGGCGAAAAATATTTGGATATTTTTCGATTTTGAGGTAAACAACTCAGTCATTTTAGTTTTAGCTAAAATTCTTGCGTCTTGAGTAAGTTTGATAATCATCTTCTCACGTTCTTCTCCCGCTAGATAAGGGTAAACGTCTTCCGTCAGCTGCAGCGCGTGGAGATAAGATATATGCGTAAACGTTAGGTTTTTAGCCCATAGACTTATAGGTTCGCTGTCATGCGTTCCTGCCATAATCCAGCAGTTTTCAGGAACGTTTGAACTCCTATATTTACTTTTAGGATCGTTAGGATCGACAAATTGAATCAGCCTCATTCCGTTAAGTTTATATTTTTCCATTACTGTCTCCACGGGAAAAGTTTGAGAGCCTAAATCTTCGCATATTATTGCGTCTTTTGTGAGGCCGGATTCTTGGGCGGCTTCTACTATAAGTTTTTCCATAAACGCGGCGTATCTTTTTATCTGTTCTTCGTTCAGCTTTTTTACTCTCTGTTCGCTGTCTGCCGGAACTTTTAAATTAAGATCGTCTTTTGACGCTATCGCATATTTATATAGAATTTCATGTTCAGGTGATGAATACAACCTTCCTCCGCCTTCTTCAGGAATAGATTTGCAACCTTTTTTATATATCCAAGGATCTATCAGTCCGACTACATGATCTATACGTATGCCTCCTGAATTTTCCGAAAACATTTTTTTATAGAGATTTTTTATTAGTTTGCCAGCTTTCCCTAGAGTTCCGTCCTCGTTAAAAAGCATTTTAGGATCTACGACAGGAAACCCCCAAGGTTGTCCGTCTTTCGAGAAGCTGTCAGGAGGGCATCCTAAACGCCAATCGTCTAGAAATAGTTCTTGATTTGCCCATATATCTCTATCCGAAAAAGCTACTTGTCTGTCTGCGATCATTTTTATTCCGCATTCTTGGGCGTATTTTTTTGTTTCTAGATTTTGTTTCCATATAACATATTGACAAAATTTATAAAAATCTATCACGTCGGCATGTTTTATTTTTACTTCTTTTATTCTTTCTCTGCGCCGTTTCAGAGCATCTTCGTCCGAGTCTGAACGGAAAAGATTTTTATCGTCTTCTATTTTCCAGTTTAACCAGTAATCGTTTTTATGCTCTTTGGCCAAAGCTTCATATAAAGCGTCAGGCTCAAGCCAGGATTCGTTATCTTTTACGAATTTTAGATATTCTTCGTCGGCTTTGTCAAAATTGTCAAAAGCTTCTTGCATCGCTTCTTCATGTTTTTCATACGCATAATCGTAATCGGCCTCTCCTAAGCCTTTTTTGGGATTTTCGTAGCATATTTTCTTATATGTCTCTACGCTCAGAATATGTTTCCATTTAGCTTGAGTCAGCTGTTCTAAATCTATAAAAAGAGGATTTAAAGAAAAAATTGTTCCCATGTATGGAGAAGGCTGTCCTTTTTTCGTTTTGCCGGCAGGGCCGAGCTGTATTGAATTAAAGACGCCGGATATATATTGCATAAGATTTTTGGCGGCTTCGGAATTGTATGTGCCGAATCCGTAGTCCTTATTGGGTTCGGATGGAAAACTGCCTCCATGAACTATGAGAGTAAGATTTTCTTTTCCTAAAGCCTTGAGAGCTTGACGTATAACTTTTTTTTCTTCTTTTGTATATTGCATGGTAAAGTCTCCGTTAATTAAAATGTTGCAAAATTTCATAGGTCATGCGGCGTTGATTTAACGTATAAAGATGAATTCCGTTCGCGCCGTTGTCGATTAATTCTTCGATTTGTTTTATAGCTATTTCTATCCCTAATTTTATCGAATCCTCGGAGTTATCTTCAAATCGTTCGTATTTATGAAGCATATCCAAGGGAATGGAAGCTCCGCACATTATCGTCATTTTTTGTAGCTGAGCGATATTTTTTACGGGTAAAATTCCGGGGATGACTGGTACGTTTATGTTTGCTTTTTTAACTTTCTCCAAATATGCGAAAAATTTTTTGTTGTCAAAAAAAAGCTGAGTGAATATAGCGCAGGCTCCGCAATCTATTTTCTTTTTTAGAAAATAGATATCAGAGTCAAAGTCTTTTGCGTCTTTGTGGCATTCCGGATACCCCGCTACCGCTATCGATAAGTTTGTTTTGTCTTTGATAAAGGCGACCAGTTCGTCTGCATGGCTGAAAGCTTCTTCGTCGTTAAAACCCTTCGGAGGGTCGCCTTTTAAAGCTAAAATATTTTCAACGCCTTCCCGTTCAAGTTCTTTCAAATAGCTTTCTATGAATTGCGTATTTGAACATACGCAGGTAAAGTGAGGCATAGGCGTAAGCTTTGCTTCGTTGTTGATTCTTTTTACAAGGCCTGCCGATTTTTCTCTGGAAGAGCCTCCGGCTCCGTAAGTTACGGACACTAGCGCAGGACGGAATCTTTCAAGTTCCCGCAGAGTCGATAGAAGATCGTTTTCTTTATTTTTATTTTCTTTTGGGGGAAATACTTCGAGTGAAAAACGGGTTTTGCCGCTTGAATATATTTCAGTTAACTTCATTGTCGTGTCTCCCGAATAATATTTGGAATAGCGTTTTTAAAAGATTTAGGAGCAAATTATTAAAGATAACGTTCCTAAGAAATTATGATTTTTATCTTGTTTTCAAGCTAGATGAAATAGGCGAAGCGTCCATAGAACGATCGCGCTGATGAGAGCTGAGGCCGGAATAGTTAAGATCCAGGCGGCGACGATATTTCCGGCGATTCCCCACCTTACCGCGCTTAGACGTTTTGTAGATCCTACTCCTAGTATGCTGGAAGAGATAATATGAGTGGTACTTATAGGAGCTCCAAGCATACTGGCCGTAAAGATTACTCCTGCCGCCGTACTTTCAGCCGCGAATCCATGAATAGTTTCAAGCTTAAATATTTTATGTCCCATGGTTTTTATTATTCTCCAACCTCCTGAGGCCGTGCCTATAGCCATTGTTACGGCGCAGGCGATTTTTACCCAAGTTGGGACTTCCGCGGCTCCGATAAATCCCGAGAGGAAAAGAGACATAGTTATTATTCCCATAGATTTTTGAGCGTCGTTCATTCCATGCGTTAAAGCCATTAACGCGGACGATAATATTTGAAGTTTGGCAAATATATGTTTGATTTTTACAGGGTGAATTTTATAAACTATCCAACAGAGGGCCGACATAAGTATAAATCCCGCTCCAAAACCTATAAGAGGAGAAGCGAATAGGGGTATAATTACTTTCTCCGTAATCGATTGAATTTTTAGAAAGACGTTGATGTCTAATCCATGATATAATCCGTATACCGTTCCGGAACCTATAAGCCCTCCTATGAGAGCATGCGACGAGCTGCTGGGAAGACCTAAAATCCAAGTTATAATATTCCATACTATAGCCCCTACGATAGCCGATAGTATTATTATTTGGGAATTATTTAAAATTTCCATATCTAAAATGCCATCGCTTATCGTTTTAGCTACGTTAGTGCCTATCAGGGCTCCTAATAAGTTTAAGCCCGCCGCCATAATAATAGCCGCTTTAGGAGAAAGCACTCTTGTCGATACCACGGTAGCTATAGCGTTTGCGGTATCATGGAAGCCGTTAATATAGTCAAATATTAAAGAGAGAAGAATTATAACGATGCATATAATTATCGTCGTTTCCATAATATTATGTTCCTTTAGCGTGATTTTGGCAAATATATTTCTGTTAACCTGTTAAATATCCTTTTATTAATTATTCCCAGCTTAAAATTTAGTTTTTATTTGGAATAGTTGAAAAAGGATGTGTTTTAATCTTTGAAGAAGAATAACAATTTGTAGAGTTTTTGAGTTTTATTGCGTTGAAATCTATATAATTTTATTAGGCGGAAATAATGATACGACGTTTCGTTTATGGCCTGCTTCTTTTTTCCGTTTTATGTTTAACCGGATGCTTGGATACTCCGGATGAAGTTTTGTATAAGTTTCAAACATATGTGGCTTATAAAGATTGGGATAATCTTTGGAAACTTTTATCGAGGGAAGATCGCGATTTTTTTGAAACGATACGCGTCAGGTTTATAACGCTTTATGAGTTAGAGCCTGAAAGCTTGGAGTCTTTTGTGGAAGACGTAAAAAATTTTGAGAATATGGACGCCAAAGCTACTTTCGGTCTTCTTATGGAAAAAACTTATCCGGCTAATACAAAAAAGCGAGCTTTAGACGTAGTAAGCGTATCCGTCTATGGAGATAGAGCCGTAGTCTGCGTCAAAAATACTCACGACGGTTTCGCATTTAAGCGAGAATACGGGGTATGGAAGGTTTCTCTAGATGAACTTAGAAACTGTAAATAAATTGGATGTCGCGGGAAATTTTAATGGCTAATAAAAAAGTTTATACATCAGATAAAAGCAGTGCGAAAAATTCTAAAACTATTAATAGAGATTTAACTCACTTAAAACTTGTTGCTGCTCTTTGCATTTTTATCGGTTTAGCTCTTGTTTTTGCCGCGATTCGCTTATATGCCGCCATTAGCGGCGGAGAAGATATAGAGACTCCTGATTTCGTGGGCATGTCTTTTGCCGAAGCTCAAAAATCGGCCGTTAAGCTAGGTTTGTCTTTGAGTCTGGAAGGCGAAGCGTATAACGATAAAGTACCGGGAATTATTCTGGAACAGGAGCCAAAAGCGAATTCATATGTAAAACATGGCAGAATAATATACGTTATAGTGAGCAAAGGCAAAAAAACTGTGAAAATGCCCGACGTTTCAAATCTTACGTCTAAGTCGGCCGTTTCTTTATTAAATAGAGTTGGAATAACTAAAGTCCGTATAATTCAGGAATCGTCTTCTTCCACTCCTCCCGGTTTAGTTATAAAACAGACTCCGGAACATTCAGCCGTAATTCCGTCTGATTCTTTGGTAACTTTATCCGTTAGCAGAATCGGGGCAGACTCTCCTAAATTTCCGGATCTTAAAGGGCTTGCCGAGAGAGAAGCGGAAGGTATTCTAAATTCTCTTGGAGTTAAGTTTGATAAGAGTTATATCCAGTCGAAAACTATACGAGAAGGAGTCGTAATTTCTCAGAGCGTATCTCCCGGCAGCTCTTTTTCTAATTCGACTTTCGTTAGTCTTACTATAAGCGGAATCAACGGAGAAGTTAAGGAGGGAGAGGCTAGTATTCCAAATTTAATAGGAATAACCGTAGCCGAAGCAAAAGAAATGGCCGAGGCGTGCGGATTCGCTTTATCTGTTCCCGAAGGTCTTTATCAAGGCGCGGTTATACAAGGACAGAAACCCGAGTCCGGTATTGCGCCGTTAGGAACGGTTATAAATATAAGCGTAGAAAAATTAATTTTAGTTCCGTCTTTGTATGGAAAGCGTCTTTCGGAAGCTGATTCTATAGCTGCGGCCGCAGGCCTTGTAATAGAAGACATTATATATGAGGACGCCGGAGATATGGATTCTGAAGTGGTTATAGATCAGTTGCCCGAAGGAGGGGTATGGGTTCCCGAGGGTACGGCTATAAATTTGACCGTTTCTTTATCTTCTGAAGTGAGCGGGGAGGTTAGCGGGGAAGTTAACGGAGTCCCTAATCAAGAAAATGGGATATCCGGCAGTTATCCTTCGCCGCATGGCGAATAAGGAGACAAACGCTAATTATAACTATTTAAGTCGCTATAATTAGCGTTTGTCAAACGATTCATATAGATCGAAAGAGCAGAGCTGTAAGCCGGGTTCTGTATCCTTTTGTAGCAAAAAGGCAGCGATCATTTATCTGAGATTGAAATTACTTTCAATCTTTAGCGACCGTACCCGAAACATTCGACGGGCAGCCGATGGATTTCTCCGTTTCCTATTAGGTCTTGCTCCGAATGGGGTTTGCCTGGCCGAAGCATTACTGCGTCGCCGGTGAGCTCTTACCTCGCCGTTTCACCCTTACCGAAAATATCGGCGGTTTTATTTCTGTTGCGCTATCCTGAGAGTCGCCTCTACCGGACGTTATCCGGCATTCCGCCCTATGGAGCCCGGACTTTCCTCATATGCGCTTACATTCTGCGCTTACGCGATCGCTCGCTCTGCTCTTTGACTATATCATATTATTTTTAATGATATCCTGTCAATTTTTTTGCGATTTTGTAAAATATTTAAAATATTATATAAAATTACATTTTTATAAAGAAAGTTTGTTTGTATTTATGGATAAAATATTTGAATTATGTGAAAAACCGGGCAGATATATAGGAGCCGAATATAATTTAAAACATAGAGATTGGGAAAAATCCGACTTAAAAATAGCTCTGGCCTTTCCAGATACGTATGAAATAGGGCAATCCGGATTAGGTTTAAAGATTATAGCCGGAGTTTTGGAACAAAATGAGTCGTATCTCGTAGATAGAGTTTTTGTGCCTTGGATCGATTTAATCGAAAAATTAAAGGAAAATGAAGTTTCGCTTTTTTCTCTTAATTTGAAAAAGCCTTTGAAAGAATTTGATATATTAGGGTTTACTTTACCTTATGAAATGTGTTATTCCAACATATTGACGACTCTTAATTTGGCGGGTATCCCTTTATACTCCAAAGATAGAGACGATTCTTTTCCTTTAGTTATAGGAGGAGGATCTTGTACTTTTAACCCTGAGCCGATAGCTGATTTTTTTGATTTGTTTATAGTTGGAGACGGCGAAGAAGCGGTAGTTGAAGTCGCCGATTTATTAGCCGCGTGCAAAAAATCATCTCGCGATAAATCGCATTTTCTCTCTGAAGCTTCCAAAATTAAGGGAGTATACGTTCCGTCCTTTTATAGGCCCGCATACGACGATTCAGGCAGGTTTTTAAAATTGGAGTCTTTACATGCCGATACTCCCGAATTTATATCAAGGAGAATAATCGCGTCGTTAGACGACGCCTTTTTCCCATGCGCCTCTCCCGTTAATTATATAGAGACGATTCATGATAGGATAATGTTGGAAATATCTAGGGGCTGTACTAGAGGATGCCGATTTTGTCAGGCAAGTTTTTACTATAGGCCCGTCAGAGAGAGAAGCGTTGGGAAATTACTCTCTCTTCTTGAAGAATCGGTCAAACATTCAGGGTATGAAGAGGCGTCTTTAGTATCTCTTTCCTGTACGGATCATTCTCAGATAGCTCGCTTAATTTCGAAAATTCAAAAGCGCTATAGAGACAAATATATCGAATTGTCTCTTCCAAGTTTAAGAACCGACGCTTTTTCTCTGGAATTAGCCGGCTTGGTGCAAAAATTTCGGCGTTCTTCGCTTACGTTTGCGCCTGAAGTAGGAACGGCCAAGATGAGAGCCGTAGTAAATAAAGGCAGCAGCGAAGACGACGTCCTTGCGATAGCCAAAGACGCTAAAGCCGCCGGTTGGACGGCGCTGAAGCTCTATTTTCTTATAGGTCTTCCTTTTGAAGACGATTCTGATATAGACGGCATTATAAGTTTAGTATGGAAAATCTTAAGGGAAACCGGGCTTAGGTTAACTTTGTCGTTTTCTTCCTTTGTGCCTAAACCTCAAACGCCTTTTCAGCGCGCCAAATTTATTAATATAGCGGCTATTAGAGAAATTCAGGCGAAGTTAAAACGAACGCTTAAACATGGCAAAATAACGTTAAAATTTCATGAACCTGAGTTAAGTTTTCTCGAAGCCGTTTTTGCGAGAGGAGACAGGCGCTTGTCCAAAGTGTTAGTTAAAGCTTTCGAATTAGGCTGCGGATTTGACGGTTGGAGCGATTGCTTCAAGTTTTCAAAATGGATGGAGGCTTTTAAAGACTGCGGGATTGATCCTGATATTTATACTGTTTCCAGAGACGCGTTGGAACCTTTGCCATGGGATTATATGACCGAACCTAAGTTAAGGGCTTTTTTGAAAGAGGAATATAAAAAGGCCTCGGAAGCTGTTGTGACTGAAGATTGTCGTAATTCTTGCAAGGGCTGCGGCTGCTGCGATTCTGAAGTGCGTCCGGTTATACAGAGTCGAGTTTCCGATTTAAAGATTTCCGATATCGACTATGATATAGGAGATCCTTTATTTAACGGAAAGACCGAGGCTAAATATAGGATAAAGTATTCAAAAAATGAAGAAATCAGACTTATTTCACATCTGGATATGCTTAGAACTTTTCAAAGGATCATAAGAAGAGCCGAATTGCCCGCAGCTTACACAAAAGGATTTCATCCTAGAATGAAGCTTGTTCCAGGACCTGCTTTGGGACTTGGAATAATAAGCCGTTCCGAATGGATTGATCTTGAGTTGCTCGAAAATATTCCCGTGGAGCTTGTTAAGAATAAACTTGCAAGCGCGTCAGGTAGCGGCGTTGACATTTTAGAAGTTAGGAAAATATCTTTAGATCAAAAGCCGGTGACTGAGATAATGGACGGTTCCGTTTGGCTTTTGAAACCGGAAGGTTATTTCGACGATGATAAAGCTAAAAAAATTATTATGGAAATTAATAGTAGAGAAGAGCTGCTTGTTTCCAGAAAAGATAAAACTGTAAATATAAGACCTTATATCAGTAGTCTTTCGTTTGACGCCGAACATAAAGTTTTTCTGTTGGACGCCTCTATATGTCGTCAAGGAAGTCTTAGACCTGCCGAAATAACCGATTTTCTTTCGTTGGAGGGATTTGGCGCGAAAGGTTGGACTATAGAAAGGCTGTCTTTGTATCGATTGGATGGGAAAAAACAAATTGAACCGTGGGGTTAGCGATTATGTATAAAGAAATTCTTGTCAATATAGACGAAAACGAAACTCGCGCGGCCGTTATAGAAGACGGTAAATTAATGGAAATTTATATTTCCAGAGAAGATCGTCTTATAGGAGGCATATATAAAGGTAAGGTAGCTAATATTTTACCCGGTATGCAGGCCGCTTTCGTCGACATAGGGTTAGAGAGAAACGCTTTTCTGTGTATGGACGACGCCTCCGCAATGTTAGGGGAAGATATTCCGGCAGATTTTAAAACTATGTCGATAAAAGATTTTGTTAAAATAAATCAGGAGACTATGGTTCAGGTGACAAAAGAATCCTGGGGCATGAAAGGAGCGAGAGTTACGACTCACATAACTTTACCGGGAAGATATCTTGTGTTTTTGCCTCTCGCCCAATACGTAGGAATTTCGAGAAGAATTGAAGACGAAGTCGAGCGAGAGCGTCTGCGCAGAGTCGCCGAAAGCATAAAGGGCGAAAATTACGGTATTATCGTGAGGACGGCCGCCGAAGGCAAAACTCATCAGGAATTAGAAAAAGATTTTAAATATTTGCTCAAGCTTTGGGAGAAAATCAACGTTTGCGCTTCTAAAAAAAGAGCTCCTTTTTTAATACATCAAGAATTGACTTTAGTTTCGAAAATCGTACGAGATCTTTTTACCGCAGACATAAATAGGCTTATTGTCGATTCTAAGCCTGATTATGATAAGATTATGGATATTTTGGACATCAGTTCTCCCGAGTTGAAAAGTCATGTTGTCCTTTATTCAGGGAATAAAGATCTTTTCGACGCTTATAATTTGGACACGGAGATAGAAAAAGCTTTAAGGCGGAGAGTTTGGCTGGATTCCGGAGGTTTTCTTATAATAGACAAGACCGAAGCTTTGACTGTGATAGACGTAAATACAGGAAAATATGTCGGTAAAAACAGTTTGAGCGATACTATTTTAAAAATAAATATGGAGGCTGTGCCAGAGATAGCCAGACAGCTTAGACTTAGGGATATCGGAGGAATAATCATCGTAGATTTCATCGATATGGATACGGAAGAAGAACGTCTAAAATTGCTGGAACATCTTCAGAACGAGTTGAAAAAGGATCATACTAAAACTCATCTTGTAGGAATGACGGAGCTTGGATTAGTACAGATAACAAGAAAAAGAGTTAATAAAGATCTTGACGAATATCTGCGGTCTTCCTGTCCTTACTGCAACGGAAGAGGCAGAATATATTCAATAACTTCCATGAGGCTTAAATGCGAGCGAGAAGTTAAAAAGACGGCGTCTGAAACTCATTATGAAACTTTAATAGTCGAAACTCATCCTAAGCTTACGGTAGAGCTTTTAGGCTATGAAGGCGAAGGAGTAGAAAGACTTGAGAAAATTACGGGAAAGAGGATTATCCTAAGGGCTAATTTAGATCTTCATTTAGAAAAAATAAAAGTAGAAGGCGTAAGCGAGAAAAACGTATATAAATATCTTCCGATACTTCAGATTGGCGAAAACATAAACGTAGACATTATCGACGTTTTTGGCATTGACGTTACCGACGGTATGGGAGTATGCGGCAGAACTCTTGTAGACGTTAAAGGCGCCGGAAATAGAGTAGGAGAAAATCTTGGAGTTTATATAACGTCCGTTTCAGAAAACGTTGCGACTGCGGTGATAAAAGATTAAAAGACCTTCCGCCGACTAAGCTCCTTTTGGAAGCTTAGTCGGCGGAAGGTCTTTTTGTCTGTTCTAGGAGAAAATTCGCGTTTGTTTGCGTTAAGAGTATGTCGCTATGAAAAAAACTTTTAGATTTTATTAAGTTTGCCTCGCAGCTTCAGGTTTTTTTCAATAAACAGACTTAATCCCATATCTATTTTTTCAGCGTCTTCTCCAAGTATTTTAAGAGCCTCAGATATGGCTTCTCCTGTGCAAAGTCTATTTGCCATACCCGAATTTCTAAGTCTGTAAAAAGATTTGAAATTTCCTCTAAGTTTTACAAAGTTTTCGCTTGAAGACGTTTTTTTTAGTTTAGAAGCGACTCTGGCCGCTTGTTTCCAAGTTCCGTCTATCGCTATCAAAGGCGGTCGTCCTTTGATTTCCCAAAGTTCTCTCGATAAAGTTAGAGCTGAAGCCGCAGGATAGAGAATTAAGCCTAAGTCGGCTATTTGTTCGGCTTCTAGCCGCTCGTTTTTGCTTCCCCCATATCTTATGACTTTACAAGACGTTATAGCTTGGATTATATTGCCTGTATTAGAAGGTTTTATTGCGTCAAGCGTATGTTGTACTAATATTAATTGTACGTTTAAATTCACTCGTGGCAATTCGCCGCATATGCACATTCCTTCTTTAAAACCGCATATGGGACATCTAACTGCGGTTTTATTTTTTCTCATTGTCCGTGTTCTCTGAAGTTTCTTTATTTTCGGTTATTTCCGCGTTGTTTTCGCTTTCGTTCTGATCGTCGTTTTTTTCTGACGCTATAGTTGGATCCGAGTTTTGTTCTTGCGTTTCCATGGATTTTTCGGAATTAGCTCCGAAAGTTTCATCCTGAGTTTTAGAGTTCTCTTTAGGAGCTTCTTCTTGTGTTCGCGTCATGGCTATTAGAAAGATAGATATTATACAGGCTATAACACATGAAGTAAAGAAGCCTCCCCATCCAAATTTGTTTATGATAAGAGCGGCTCCGACTCCGGAAAGAACCGCGCCGAGATAGCCGAACATTCCGGTAAATCCGGTCGCCGCAGAGGCCGCTTGTTGTACGGTTACGCGTGATGTTTGAACTCCTCCGACTAAATTTTGAGGACCGTCTACGAGAAAACCTATGGCTCCCAGAAAGAATAAGTTGGCAAAAGTGTTGTCTACCGCCGAATATTTATAGAAACCCCATATGGAAATTGCCAATAAGATTAGATAAATTATATTTATTTGCGAACATCTGCCTTGAAAAAATCGATCCGCAATCCATCCTGCTACGATACCTCCAAATATGCCTAATAAAGGCATTGCCGTGAGATATAAAGCTGCGGCTTCGTCTGTGAAACCTCTGTCTACCATAAATTTAGTCGTCCAATCTAACGTTGCAAAACGTACGAAATACACGAAAACATATGCGAATGCCAATAACCATAGAAAACGGTTTTTCAAAACGTATTTCATTAAAATTTGGCCATGCGTTAATCCGGGCTCCGGTTTGACGGGCATTTGATCATTTTTATAATCTTCGATTTTAGGAAGTCCTACGGACTGGGGCCTATCGGTGAGCGTAAGCAATATGCCGATGGAAGTGATAAGTCCTATAATGCCTGAAACGTAGAAGACGGCTTGCCAATTATTAGACGCCAGGAAAAAAGAGGCTATAACTCCTATTAGAAAAGCTCCGCAAGTGTGAGAAGAAGACCATAGAGTCCACATCGTGGCTCTTTCTTTCGGGGCGTACCAATGAACTAATCCTTTAGCTATAGGAGGAAAACCCATAGACTGAAAAATGCCGTTTAGTCCCCACAAGACGTATAGAACCCACAGACATGGCGAAAAAGGAAAGAATATATTTACGATAGACGCTCCTAAAAGCCCTGTCGCCATAAATACTTTTATATTGCATCTATCGGCTAAAAGTCCGTTTAAAAATTTACCTATTCCGTAAGTTACGTACATTATGGTTCCTAGAATGCCCAGCTCTATCACCGTCATACCCATAGCGTCTCCGAACAACGGACGGACAAACGATTCGTTTTTTCTCGTAAAATAGAAAACGACATATCCGATATACATTCCTAAAAACATTCTGATACGCCACATTTTATAAGTTTTGTGAACTAGATGCTCCGGCACTTTTTGTTCTGCGTCGGGAAGAGGCCTCATAAAAGATAGCAGCTTAGATAACATAATATATACTTCCTTATTTATTAAATATGCAAAATTAGCTTTTTGCGTTAAATGTTAACCCTCGTTTACAAAAGGGAAGATTCCGTAAGATTCTTTCTGTTTTTAAATACAGGGATCCTTTATTAGAAAGGGAATATTAATTATTTAATATCAAATTTCATTAAGATTGTTTTAAGAAGGTGGTAACGGTGAATAATCAAGCTCAAATTAACGGCTTATCAAACAAGCCTAAGCAGACAAAACTAAGCGGATGGTTTTGGGGATTCATATTGGTTTGTTTTATGCTTTGTGGAAGCGCTATTATAAATTTTATTTTGCTTCTGTCATATATAGGAGCTTCTTCGTCAAAACCCTCTACGGATAATATTTTCAATATGGATCAAAATTTAACGTATGTAATGGGCGATAAAAGCAGCAAAAATAAAGTTCTTGAAATTTCGATATATGGAACCATCATGGACGAACCGACTCAGAATATCAAAAAAAATTTGATTTTAAGAGTTAAGCAAGAACTTGAGATAGCCGATTCTAATAAAGATATAAAAGCTGTTCTTTTGACTATTAATAGTCCCGGCGGAGGAATTACGGCGACAGATATTATATGGAAAGACATACGAAATTTAAAAATGAAAAGAAAGTTTCCTATAGTTGTATTTTGCCAGGATATAGCCGCTTCAGGAGGGTATTACCTAGCTTCAGCCGGAGATTACATTATGGCTACCGAAACTTCTCTTGTAGGAAGCATAGGGGTGATATCTCAGTTTGTGGAAATGGAAAAGCTTTTTAATAATCTGGGAATAAAATGGAATGTAATAACTTCTAAACGTTTCGACGGTACGGATAGTTATAAGGATATGGGCAGTTTTACGCGGAAGATGACTTCTGGCGAAAGAAAAATTTTTCAGGAAATAGTTCAGGAAATGTGGAGTAGATTTGTAGACGTCGTAGCTCAAGGTAGAACGGGCAAGCTGACCAGGCAAGAAATAGCAAAATTGGCGGACGGACGAGTATATACGGGGTCTCAAGCGCTTAAATTGAAATTGATAGACGGAATAGGTTATAAAGAAGACGCTTTTAACAAGGCTAAAGAATTAGCTAAGCTATCATCGGCTCAATTAGTTTCATGCAAATATAAAACTAGCTATTTTCAAGAATTATTTGAATCTGCGGCTAATAGGGAACCGTATCCTTCTTTAAGAGAATTGATTGGAGCGAGAATTCCTAAGTTTATGTATCTTTGGATATCTGAAAATTGAGCCATTATTATGAAATTAGCGATGGCAAAGTGTACATTTTTTAACTTTTCTTTTTATAAAAATATATCGATTGTATTTTAGAGATACTTTAATGCCGCTTTTGATAAAAAGTTCGTAATATTGTGGAACGGTACAGTTTGAACGCCTTACCGTTCCTTCTTGTTTTACGTTGTTTAAGCTTTTCTGTCGCGCGTTCACAATTAAAAGATCCTTATGGAGTCATAGATAGGTATTTTATTCTGGCATATAAAATTATTAGCAAGCAAAAAGTTTCGGCTATTCTTATATGTAGATTTAACATTTTAAATTATTTTGTATGCGCTGAATATAGTCGGCCTAAAGATAGTCCGTTTGGCAATTTCTAAAATAATTTCGTAATTTAGCAAGGTTGCGTTTTCTATTTTAACTTCTCGAAACTAATTTTTTATATTTTGACACTTTCTCTTTTTTGTTTTTATAATAAAATATAATACCCGTTATCGTAGCAATTAATTCTGTTGCCGGGAAAGCACACCATACGCCTATCATCCCTGCAACAGCGGACAAAATAAACGTTATAGGAACCGTTACGACAAATCCTCGTATTAGCGAAACGATATGAGCCGGAAGAGCATACCCCGTCGAAGTAAAATAAACAGAGATAATCGCATTGAAACCAACGAACGGACAAGCAATAAAATACAGTCTTAATCCTTGTATTGCAATAGTTTGCAGAAGTTTATTTTGCTCGCTGTCGAAGATTGCCGTAATAAAGCAAGCTCCAAAAAATATGCTTGCAAAAATTATAGAAGATATAATCAGCATTGTAGTCAGCGCATATTTTAATATGCTATGTACATTTTTTGAGTTACCTGCGCCAAAGTTGCCGCTGATTATAGGTTGGATACCTTGGGCTATTCCAGTATATATTGCAATCACGACAAGAGAAATATTTGCGACTATACCGTAACCTGCGACTCCGACGTTGCCTTGTAATGAAAGAATAATAGCGTTAAAAATAAGTATGACGATACCGGAAGACATTTCGGTAATAAGTGACGGTACGCCGTTTGAAAAAATATCTCCTAATAATATTTCGCTAATCTTGCACGGTGAAAAACGGAAGTTATTTTTTTTGGGGTAAAGTGTGACAATAAAATTAATATACTGATAATTGCGGCTAGACCTGTCGCAAAGACAGCGCCAAATATTCCCATTTTGCATGGAAAAATAAATATATAATCCAAGATAACATTAGATAAACTTCCTCCGATCATAGCAGACATAGAAAGCTGCGGAGCTTTATCATTTCGAATAAAACACAACATCACGTTATTTAGCAAGAAAGCAGGCGAAAACAATAGAATTACCCGTACATAAGTTTGCGTCATCGAACTTATATTTTTGTCCGCGCCCAAATATGTAACGACACTGTCAGAGAAAAAAATGCCTATAACAATAAAAATGCAAGCAAAAAATGACGCAAAATAAATGGCATTAGCAAAGATTTTATTTGTGTAATTATCTCCTTGGTTTATGTGAATGGCATATTTTGTTCCTGCTCCCATACCGATCATAAGTCCTATTCCATTTATGAAGCTGTAAATAGGAACAGAAAGATTTAGCGCCGCTAATCCATTTGTGCCTAATCCCTTTGATACAAAAAAAGTGTCTGCCAATATGTAACATGATAACCCAATCGTTCCCAAGACGTTTGTGGAAGAATATTTTATAAATTCTTTGAAACAATTAGATTTCCACATATTTAACCTCGAGAAGTAAAGTAGGCCTGCGTTGTACAACATAGGCCTACTGCACAATAAAAAACCCCGGCGGGTTGTTAATTGTTATATTTGAATTTACCAAGCGGCAATTTCCTATTAAGGTTAGCATTGATTTTAGTAAAAGTCAAGTTATAAATTAAAGATTTTGACTTATTCAAGTCAGTCCTACGCTACATAGAGATTATCCGATAAGAAAAGCGAACGCTAATATGTGAGGTTGGCATGAATAACGGCAAAAAGACTTAAATGATTATACGTATTTGAGATTGATGACATATTAATCTTCATGCAGTCAGACAATACTTCGGAATTTTCATAATTTTTATTGTCTGAAGAATCATTCAAATTTTCTGTCATACAGCAGCGCAGCAATCAGCGCCACAAAACAGGAACCGGCGTTATGTACCAACGCTCCTGTGGTCGGGTTAAGCATTTGTAAAAGCGAGAGTACAATCGCCACAAAGTTAATGAACATAGATAATGTAATGCTGAATTTAATAGTGGCAACCGTAGCGTTAGACAGTCTTTTTAAATATGGAATTTTAGAAATATCATCGCTCATCAACGCAATGTCGGAAGCGTCTATTGCAATGTCGCTTCCCATATTCCCCATGGCTACGCTAACATACGCAGTTTTGAGAGCCGGAGCGTCATTAACGCCGTCGCCGATCATGCATACTTTATGATGATCTCTCTGCAGTTCTTCGATATGCCGGACTTTGTCTTCCGGAAGCAGTTCTGCTCGGACTTCAGATATTCCGACCTGTTCCGCAAAGTAGTTGGCAGTTTGGGCGTTATCCCCTGTCATCAGTACGGCGCGGGTATGCATGGAATTCAACTGAGACACCATATTTTTAGCTTCCCTGCGCAACACGTCGGACAGGGCTATAACGCCAATGCACTTTGTATTGTTCGCCACAAGGATAGACGCTTTTCCTTGTTTACGCAACTTCATAAGAATGGTTTGAATTGTGTTGTCGATGGCTATTCCGTTGTCTATCAGGAATTTTTCATTGCCGCATAGGAGCTTATTTCCTGAAATCTCCGCATAAATTCCCTTGCCGGTTATCATTTTGAAATTCGAGGAATTTGCAAGGGATAGTCCTTGTTCGTTGGCGTAGGAAACGATAGCCTTTCCCAGAGGATGTTCGCTTTTGGCCTCCGCGGAAGCAGTTAAAGCTAGCAGCGATATATCATTCAGATCTTTATCGAAGGAGAAAATATCGCTTACGTTTAAGCGGCCATATGTTAGAGTTCCTGTTTTATCAAAAGCAATAGTATCCGCTTGCCTCATTTTTTCAAGGGCTTCGCCGGATTTGATAATAACGCCGTATTTCGTAGCCTGCCCGATAGCGGCCATTATAGCGGTAGGCGTAGCTAATACGAGAGCACAGGGGCAGAAAACGACAAGCACTGTAACGGCGGTTACGATATTTCCGGTCCAGCTATAAGCGCATATTGCGATCAAGAGAGCAACCGGCACAAGCCAGCTTGCTGCTTTGTCGGCTATTCTCTGCATAGGAGCCTGTTTCTTTTCAGCGTCTTTTACCATTTGGATCAGTTTCCGTAAGGAGCTGTCTTCGCCGACTTGCGTAGCGGCGATATCAATGGATCCGAAACAATTGATTGTTCCGCAGAATACTTCGTCTCCTATAGTTTTATCTACCGGAAGAGATTCTCCGGTTATAATAGATTGGTCTATTGACGTTTCTCCGGTCAGAATTTTTCCGTCTACCGGAACAGTTTCTCCGGGGAGTATCCGAAGGATGTCGTCATGCTTGATTTCCTCTGCCGTTATAATTTCTTCTTTTCCGTCTTTTAGTCTACGTCCCTGTGTCGGCGCAAGGTTGATAAGCTTTTTTAGTCCCTTTTTGGCGCGATTTGTCGTTATTTCTTCCAAGATAGCGCCAATGGCCATGATGAACGCAATTTCGCCTGCTGCAAACAGATCGCCGATTGAGATAGCCGCGATCATGGCGATTGTGATTAAAAGGGCGGAAGAAATTTTGCTGATGCCGCGATTATAAATAATCCTCCATACGGCCAAGTAAAGAAGAGGCGTTCCGCTGATAATAATAGTTATCCATGCGGGATCAAAGGGAAGAAAGTTCAGATTCATTGGAGAGCCGCCTAACTCCTCTGTCAGATGGGGAACTAAATCCAGCAGTAGAAAAAAACCCGCGATAATGGTCATAGGCAGGCCGGCAAAAAAATCATTTGCCTTTTGTAACATAATTTATTCTCCAATCTGCACGACTTCCCAATCAACGCTTCTATTATTGACAGCCGCCGAAATGTTGCCGTACAATAAATTTGATAAAAAACACTTTGTTTTCTTTTATTGTACGAAAGAGCAGCCTGAAAAACAACGGATAATTTTTTTTTTGTGTTCGTTATGGAACATTTTATAACGTTTGTACGGAAGGAGAGCGTATGGACAGACGTCAAAAGAAAACCAGAGCGGCTATTTTTTCGGCATTTACTTCTCTTTTAGCGGAAAAATCATATAGCAAAATAACGGTGCAAGAAATTATCGACTCTGCTAATGTAGGCCGTACGACTTTCTACGCACATTTTGAGACAAAAGACGATTTGCTGAAAGAATTATGCGAAGAACTTGTAGCTCATATCGTCAGCAGCGCTATGGACTGTACGCTGTATTCGGATGGAAACGTTCCGGAATCTGTGTTTTGCCACTTGTTAAGACATTTACGGGAAAACTACAACAATATCATTGGGCTGCTTTCTTGTGAAAGCAGCGAAATTTTTTTGAGATTTTTCAAAGATAGCCTTAATGGTCTTGTACTTTCGCAGTTAGTAAATCAAGATAGGAAATCGCACGTCGATATTCCACAGGACTTTTTAATCAATCATATTTCAGGCAGCTTTGTTGAAATGGTGTTATGGTGGATTAAAGGTCGTATGAAGCAGACGCCGGCGGATTTGGATTCTTATTTTCGCGCCGTGATCGAGCCCATATTATCTACGAGAGAAACGTCTGATTCTGCGTAGAATCGACGTTTCCCCAAAAAAAAGAGCGCCGTGAAAGCGCTGGCGTTTTTGAATTTATTTTTTGTTTTTTAAAAAAAATCTAATTTTTATAACCAGTATGAGTTGTAATAATGTACTTCCAAGATATATTTTTAAGTTATTGCTTTTAATAAATCATTAAAAACCATTTTACAATATTTGAGATAGATATAAACCGGATTCCCTTCAAACGTCCTTCTGCCTTCCGGTTTTACAAGTTTCTGAGGAGAAGTTCCATCTATATTTGCAATCCATACTTCGCTTTTTAAATTTGTTCCCTGAGCGTATCTTATTAACGCTGTTTTTTCCCCTGAGGGAGACGGGGTGAATTCGTCTATGATAAACGGAATAGAGGTTTTATCAAAAATTACGCTTGCGGTCATAGCGTTGTTAGTTTGTTTAATAAGATACAATTTATCGTCTGTTTTCATAAATAATTTTGAGTTTGCAGCCCATATTATTTCAAAGTCCAAGTTTATATCCTCGTCTAAAAAACAATTGTAAAATTGCTTATTTTCTAAATTATAAAAATGGATAAGAGGTTTTCGAATGCCATTTGCGCTTATATCTATCGTTTTTAAAGCCGCAAGGTTTTTTTCTATCGATATTTCTAGATCCATATCGGCTCCATATGATGAAATAGGAGTTTTATATATGGAGCCAAGTTTATCATCGTATACCCAGAAGGAAGTAAAACCTTCGAGGTTCTCATTAGTTTGTTTCCATACCGCAAAAGCAAAAAAGCGTCTGTCCGCAGATATATCGCCGTCTATGAGTTTATATTTTCCGTCTATGGGAACATCCATCGTACAAAGAGTTCTGGCTATATTTGTTTCGCAGTTATATGTTTTTATTGCAAATTTTTTATTATATTCTGCGTCTGTTTCTTCTGAAAAAATTAAATCGTCTTTATCTTGAATTATATTATTAATATTTTCGCAGGGAATTTTTATTTCTTTAGGAGTTTCTTTTCCATTGATTCGACAAGAGTAAAGGATTGGTTTTCTATCCGATATTCTCGTGAAATAAATTGTTTCTTGATTTTCTCCGAAATTTAAAAGCTTTATTGAAGAAGAGGGACAAGGCAGTTCGCTTATTAAACTTTGCTCTTTAGTTTTGCAATTTATTTGCCTGATTTCGAACGTGTTGGGGGAATTTTGATAATCTGGCGGGTAAATGGGGTCTCTAGTATATATTATTAGCGAAGAACAGGGATTCCAAGTAATATTTCCATAAGTATACCAAGGGAGTTTATTCGTATAAGTTATATGACTTATTAATATTAACGTTCCAATTAAAATAAATATCGCTAGCATAATCATCGCCGGCCATTTATTTTTTGATAAAAAATCTGAGAGAATATTAATTAAGTCCCGAAGTCTGTTCATACACGCAAAATTCAATTTTGTAAAAAAAAATCCTGCCGTACAGTTAAATTTGAAGGTTGAGACGTACTTGGGAATAGAATGATAAAAATTATGTTAAAATATTTTTGGAGGGATTATCGTGACGACTCTAAAAAAAATCGAGCGTTTTTTTTTAGTTTTAATTACGGCTTTTTGTTGTTTTTACGATATCGCTAACGCTGAGACTTTATTTTCATTGTCAGACGATCAAATATATATAAGTTTAGATTCCGGACAAAGCTGGAAAGGCGTTTATATCGAAAGTTCCGTTCCGTTAAGATTTAATGATCTTTGCTTTGATTCCGCGTCCAAAACCGTATATGCCGCTACAAGCGCAGGAATTGCTAAAAGCGTCGACGGAGGCAGGATTTGGAATAAGCTTTCGTTTTTTAATGAAAACGTTAATTATATAGTCCCAAGTTTGGATGGCAGCCATCATATTTATGCCGTTACGTGGGAATCTCTTTACGTTTCTTCCGACGGAGGCAAATCTTGGAAAGCTTTAGGTTTGCCTTCTAAACAGATTTTTTTTCTTGCTCCTTTTGCTAAGAGCAAAGTAATATACGCGGCCGGAGGAGGAAGCTTATACGTAAGCTCCGATTCCGGATATTCCTGGAAGATATTAGGAAAAGATATAATAGGCGACGGAGTTATTTTCGATATGGCCGTTAATCCGGCAAATCGGCTTCAATTATATTTAGCTTCGTCAAACGGGCTTTTATACACCGGAGACGGAGGTAAAAGCTGGAAAATAAAAAATATCGGCTCAAAAGACTGGATTCAGACGGTAAAAATTATATGGTGCCGAGAAAACCCTAATTGCTTATATGCGCTTGATTCCGACGTTAAAGAAGGAGGAAAGTGTTATGTAAGAAAAAGTTTAGATAAAGGAAATAAGTGGTATACCATAGCTTCTAAAGACGAAATTTTTCTTATAGCGGCCGATCCTCTAAAAGCGTCTACTGTATATTTTACGGGGATTTCTTTACTGGCCGTATCAGGCGTGGAATCGTCTTTGGCGTCCGTTTCAAAATCTTTTGACGGAGGAAGAACCTGGAAGGTTCTTGAAAGCGTTATGCCGGGCTATTCTAAAGCTAAGCTGTTACTAGTGGCTCCTTGGTGACGTTTGAATTTTAAATAGCGCGTTTGAAGTTTCGCGGAATTAATAATTGGAAGCCGCTTATATAACTCATCTGAGTTATATAAGCGGCTTCCAATTAAACGTTTATTTTTCTTCTAAGTTCTTTTGCTACGCCTATAATGGAGACAGGAATTTTATTTATATCGTCATATGTGTAAAATTTGTTTTGAAAATCCGGATTTAAACATTTTAATAACATACCGTCAGGTTCTAGAGATATTCGTCTTAAAATAGCGTCTGAATTTCCTATGATGACAAGGGCGTCTTCTCCAGATTGACATTGAGATTTTTTTTCTATTATTAGGATATCATTATCCTGATACATCGGGGCCATAGATTCGCCTATCGCTTTTATGGCGAATAATTCTTTTTCATTCTTATCTGCGTCGGAAGATAACGCTTCATAATATAGTTCGTGTTCGTCTGCTTGAATAGGCCCTTGTGCAGTCCATTTATCGTAAAACTTTATTTTTATATATTTTTTAAAATCTTCAGGCGAGTCGTTAGAACGCCCAAGCAGATAATCTGCCGGCACTTTAAAAATATCGCATAATTTAGATATTTTATTTTGAGGAATACTTGTCAGTCCTTTTTCATATTTATAAACGGCAGTTTTTTGTATTCCTAAAAGTTTGCCTAATTCTTCTTGACTCATTCCTTTGTCTCTTCTTAATTTATATAATCTTTGAGAATATAAATCGTCTTCTTTGTAACGCATTATCTGCCTCCATTTTTAAATTAGTTAACGTAGCTTATTAAAAGGTAATATTAGTAATATTTTTATTAAAAGCATAATTTTTATAAACGTTAATTGTTAAAACATACATATTTTATGCGTTTCATAGTAATAATATATGTTATTATTTCATATGATTAATAATAACGTTCATATGATTGTTTCTAGTTTTCAATGTAAAATCCTTCGCCGACTGTATAGTTTAGCATATTTTAACGTATTAATTATTCGTCGATAATTTTATTTTATGAAAATTTGGCTGCTTTGTGGCGTTCAGATGTATCTATAATTCTTATAATAAAACGTTTCAATTAAAATTTTATTAAAAATTTGAGGAGCCGGGAGAAGTAGCAATACAAGGAGAATCATATAATATCGAATTTTATTTTGTTTATATGCAATATTTTTGTTGTTTTAGCTTCATTAGGGGTAGAATCTTTGAAAGAGTTTATTTTTCCGGAGGTTTTTATGGCTGCGTTTTTAATGTTTTTATTAATTATTTTTTGCGGCGTCGCGTCGGCTGAAGAATATATAGGAGAGGGAACTTTAAAGATTGCGGGAGATAATGAGCGGCCGTATGTTTGTCCTTTGAAACATACGGAAGTTCAAGCTTCCATTTCCGGGGTCGTAGGAAAAGTTACGGTATCTCAGAAATTTGAAAATCCAATAAACGACCCTATCGAAGCAGAATATATTTTCCCTCTTCCTGAGGATGCCGCCGTAGATTCTATGACAATGAAAATCGGCTCTAAAATTGTAAAAGCCGAAATCAAAGAAAGACAAGAAGCTGAAAAAATTTATTCTGAAGCAAAAAAAACAGGCAGACGAACGGCTTTGTTAAATCAGGAACGTCCAAATATTTTTAAGTGGCATATCGCTAATATTATGCCTAGGGACGAAATAGAAATAACTTTAACTTACGTTGATAATATAAAATATTCCGACGGTTTTTACGAATTTGTTTTTCCTATGACGGTTGGGCCTAGATTTATTCCTAAAGACGGTTTTACCGAATGCTTGCCGGTAAAAAATGAAATTAACGTAGTATTTGGAAGAGACGTTAATTATGAACATACTTCTTCTAATACGGACAATATAAATCCGGAATACCCTCCGGAAGGTATGAGATCGGGGCATGATATATCTTTAGAAGTCTTAATAGAGACTCCTTGTTATATGCGAGATATCAAAAGTATTCTTCATAAAACTAAGATTCAGAAAATAAACGACAGACTTGTTAAAGTATCTCTGTCGCCTTTAGATAATATTCCAAACAAGGATTTTGTGTTAAGATACTCTTTTGCCGAAGAACAAATTGAAGAAGGGATATTATGATACTCTGA
>CASEKF010000035.1 GCA_949288455.1 uncultured bacterium | reverse complement strand
TTTTCTTTTACGTCAAAGTCGGGCATCGTTATACCTCTTTCTTTCCTGTCACGACCTCATAAATGAGGGCTTTTTTGTAGTCAACAAGTTTGTCAATAATATTTTCCTTGGCTGAAATTGTGCTCTCAATTTCATTACACTTTTCATCAAGAAAATCAACAATTTGTTTTTCTTCAATTCTATTCGCCGGGCAAAGGAGCAAATAATTACCTATAGTTTGATTGTTCAAAATAGGAAGTGTAGTAAACAATGCTGTTTCCCTCAAAAATTTTGTATTTGCAATCATCCAGTACATCAAAAACTTTGGATTTACACTATTAGCCAAAAGCGCTGTAATCTGTTGGTTAAAACTGCATTCTACATCTGCAAGACCCACTTTACCTGCTGTACCAATACCAATTATCATCACTGTATTAGCAGGAGCTATAACTGCTACATTGCTTTCTAACGCTTTTCTCGATAATGTTCGTTTTGATTTGGATAGACGGTAACTCTCATTAAAATCTCCTGGCGTAAACCATTGCACCTCACCACCAAACCACTCGGCATTCGATATTGACGGTGTGACTCCTGTTTTTAGCTGGCAATAGTTTTTAATCTTTGCAATTTTCCAATGCTCTGGTATCTCCCCAATCCACTCGATCCCGCTGTCCTTCATGGGCACATCGGGATTCAGACCTTTTGTGACGGCTTCGGTGATGACGGACAGCTTATAGGCTTTCAGCTTCTCGATCACTTTCTGCTGCCGGGCAATGACGGCGTCAATCCGGCTGCACTTGCGGTCAAGGTAGTCGGCTAGTTTTTTTTGAACCGAAACGCTGGGCACTGGCACAGTAAAGTTTCCAAAATCTTTGGATGATATTTCTTTGAATGTCGTGCCAGACCCTAAAAGATTAAATTGCTCTGTATAAATACTGAGTATAAAATAGTAGTACCTAATATCGCATTCGATGGCTGGAACGCAAGAAATACATCCTTGATTGATTGCCAATTTTGCTCCTGTAATTGCAACTGCTCCTATGGGAGCTCTTTTAGAAAATATTATACTATTTACAGGAAGTAATTGAAGATTAGCAGCATTTACGCCTGCTTCCGATAGAAATTTTCTCCCATGATATACATACTTATCTTCAGTCTTGTAATCCGCTGGAGTAACCCAGGGAATGTCTCCATCCCAATATTCTAAGTTATCACTTTTCGGTGTTGTTCCTGAAGAAATAGCAAAAGTATGCTTCAATTTTTTTAAATTCCAATCAGCCGGAATCTCTCCAATCCACTCAATCCCGCTGTCTTTCGTCTCTCTCATTCGCTAAAAACCTCCGCCAGAGCGCCCTCCAGCTCCGCTTCGATGGCCAGGATTTCTTTCATGATCTCCGCCGAGGGCCTGGGGGCTTCATACTTATAGAAATATCGGGCGAAGGGGATTTCGTAGCCCACCTTGGATTTTTTCTCGTCGATCCAGGCGTCCGGCACAAAGGGCAGCGTTTCCCGCTCAAAATATGTCCGGATGTCCTCTTTCAGGGGCACGTTCTCCGTGTCCCGCAGGGCGGCGTCAGGCTGGGGCTTGCCGTTTTTTAAAATTAAACGGCCGTTTTCGTCTTTAAGCGGGCGCTCAACCGTGATCTTGGTATAGCCGAAGTCGGCGGCGTCGAAGATCTTGCTGATCTCGCTCTCGGCAAAGTCTCCGTACAGGCGGGAGATCTCGTTAATGGCGCTCTCCGGGATGTCGTTGCGCTTGTTGCCCAGAGCCTTGCGGCGCTTTTCATACAAGCCGTTGGCGTTGATGAGCTGCACCTTTCCCTCTCGCTTGGTTCCGGCCTTCTTGTTGGAAAGAACCCAGATATACGTGGCGATGCCGGTGTTGTAGAAAATATCGTTGGGCAGGGCGATGATGGCTTCCAGCAGGTCGTTTTCCAGAATGTGCCTGCGAATCTCGGAAGGGCCGCTGCCGGCGTCGCCGACAAATAGGGGAGATCCGTTGTGGATGATGGCGATGCGGCTGCCGCCTTCTTTAGGCTCCTTCATTTTGGAAATGGCGGTGAGCAAAAAAAGCGTCTGTCCGTCGCTGACCGCAGGCAGTCCTGGGCCGAACCGTCCGGCAAAGCCTCGCTTGGCCTCCGCTTCCACCTTGGATCTTTCGTTCTTCCACTCCCTCCCGAAGGGAGGATTGGACAGCACATAGTCGAAGGTCTGGCCTTCGAACTGGTCGTCGGACAGGGTGTTGCCGTCCTTGATAAAGTCGGCGTTGTTGCCCTTGATGAGCATATCCGCTTTACATATGGCGAAGGTCTGGTCGTTCAGTTCCTGCCCGAAGGTCATCAGCTCGGCGGAGGAATTGAGCCGGTTCAGGTACTCCTCCGCTACCGACAGCATGCCGCCGGTGCCGCAGGCGGGGTCATAGAGGGTCTTAGTTACGTTGTTCCCGGACAGAATGTCGTTGTCGTCGTAAAACAGGATATTGACCATCAGGCGGATCACTTCCCTGGGCGTGTAGTGCTGCCCGGCGTCCTCGTTGTGAGACTCGGAGAAGCGGCGTATGATCTCTTCAAAGATGTAGCCCATCTCCAGATTGGAAATTACGTCCGGGTGCAGGTTGGCCCTGGGCGTGGTGAACTCTTTGATGACAATGTAGAGGATGCCCTTGTTGGCCATAGCGGTGATCTGGCCGTCAAACTTGAACTTCTCCAGAATGTCCCTGACGTTTTCCGAAAAGCCGTTAAGGTAGTCCCTAAAGTTGGCCTCGATGTTGTCCGGATCTTCCGTAAGCCGCTCGAAGGTAAATTTGCTGACGTTATAAAACGCCTTGCCGGAGGCTTTTCGAAGCAGCGCGTCTCGCATGGGGAGATTTTTCACGGATTCAAATTTTTCCAGCGCCTCATCCTTGGTGTCTGCCAGGATGCAGTCAAAGCGGCGGATCACCGTGAGGGGCAGGATTACTTCGCCGTATTCATGAGGCTTGTACACGCCGGTCAATTTATCCGCAATCGCCCAAATCAGGGCGGCTTTTTCGCTTACGTTTGAGCTTAGGCTCATGTTTCTTTCCCTTCCTTTTTAACGGCGTAATTCCGCCGTATCGTCCGCGGCGTTGGGCAAATTCGCTTCAACGCTTTAAGGCGAAATATATCGGGGAATAATATTGGCCTAAAATAGGCCTTTTCCCTTTCGTTTGTTCTTTCGTAATCATAAAAGAAGTCGTCTCGTTCGTCTGGCGGAATCGGGAAATTAGGGGAACCGAGAGCAAATAAAAATGTCCGACGGCCGGTTATCGATCGGTCGGACATTTGTTCCGCGACTGAAAAGACGAGGAGTTTTTATCTGGAGCTACTCGGTGATTCTGAAGTCTTTAAGCGCGTGAATTCCTTTGTTTAAAGGCGGAGCGTCGTTTCTGTGCTGAGTCAAGACTAAAAACGATTCGCTGTTTGGAAATTCCCGCTGCAGAAGATTGCTGTTAACAGGCTCGTTTTCAAAAATTCCTTCGACTATGCCTATCCTTTTAAGATATGACGAGACTTCTTTTTTAAAAATTTCGTCTTTTTCTTCAAAGACTGTTTTTACTATCATCATAGTGCCTATAATGCCTACGGGAAAACCGAAAAGCCTCAGGCTTTCGGTAGCTCCTACCAGCATTCTCGGAGCGTCTCTTCCTGTCAGATATATAACCGTGGCTCCCGCGTTATGTATTTGAGAAACATAATTGCTTGCTCCTGGAATGGGTATGTCGTATTTTTGATATTCGTCCGAGAAAAATTTTTCTTGCCATTTGTTTTCTATAAATTCGATTTCTGCTTCGTTTGTAACGTTAAAATTTTTAAGCGTTTCCCTTATCGAATATTCTATCAGGTTTATATCTCTCTGTTTTTCTATGGAGGCGCATAACTGAGGAGCCTGCGCTTCATTTTTCGAAGCTATTTCCGTCAGTATGAAAAGCGTTCTCGGCCTGTTGTCAAAAAGCGTTCCGTCTAAGTCGAAGATTACGACCGACGATACTTCGCGAGAAGTATTGTCTTTGATCTTTTCTATAAGAGCCGACAGATTTTTATTTTGGGCGGCTTGATGAGTTGAAGTCCATATGGGAAGAATCATATTTCAAGAACTCCTGAAACGTTTTTTATATATTTTATACTTAAGTGAAAGCGATAAAAAATCCTTCGAAAAAGCATAGTCGGTTAAATTTTACTTTTTGGGTATTGTCTTGTACGGATCGGCGTATTTTGATATAATTTATTTAAAATCCCGCGGATCGGCTTATCTTGAAAGGAGCTTGTTTTTTGCTGGAACTGTTAAAAAAAAGCTATATTTTTTCTTCGTTGGATTATTCGGAGAGACGGTATATCGCGAGATATTTCAGGCATATAAAATGCGTTAAAAATCAAGTGGTATGCCGTCGGGGAGAGCCGGGAAGTTTTTTCGCTCTTATAGAGAACGGCAAAATAAAAATTTCCGCGCTGTCTGAGTTCGGCAAAGATATTGTTTTCGCTTTTCTTGAATCGGGAGATTTTTTTGGAGAAATGTCGCTTTTTGGCGAATTGGAGAGAGCCGCCGACGCCGTCGCCATTAACGAGACTGATTTGTTCGCTCTTTCTAAGCGAGATATTATGGCGATTCTGCGTCTATTTCCTTCCGTCGCCATGAAAATTCTTGAGATAATGGCGTTAAGGTTAAAAACGTCTAACGAAAAACTTGAAGAGTTTGCCTCGGCTCCTTTGAAAGCAAGGTTGATTTCGTTTTTAAAGAAGCATTGCGAAAGAGTTTCGGACTGCGTGCTGGAATACACTCATTGCGAATTGGCCGAAATAGTCGGAGGACAGAGGGAAACCATAAGCAGGCTTATCTCGGAATTGAAAGCCGAATCTATTTTAAAAAAAGAAAAAGGCGTAAAGGGATTTAAGATTGATTTTCGCAAAATACAAGAAAAATATGAACAAATCAGGCGCTTGAGTTTATGCGCGTTATAGGCTTTATATCATACGTAAGCATGACGGCATAGTTTATACTCCTTCGTTATTTCGCTTGAAAACCGGGAAATCGGAAATATTCGCTTCCGTTTTTTGAGCGGCTCGGGATGAGCGTTTTTTCGGATCGTTCGTATCTTGTCATAAAAATGACGGCTTTGCCGTCTCGGGCTTATTAGCCCGCTAAATGACTTTGCGGTTTTTATCAGTTCTTTTTGTTTTTCTTGATGTTTCGCCCGGTCGGCGATAGATAATAATTTTTGGAGGTATATATGTCATTTTTTGAGGAGTTTTCTAAAAAAGTGCAAAAAGGTACTAAGTTGGCCAAGAAAGGCGCCGAAATCCTTTTGAAGCAAACCGAAAAATCTCTTAAAATAGAAGCGATTAAAGCCGATATAGCCGCGGATAAAAAGAAACTTGCGAAAAAAAAGCTTCGTCTGGCGTCAAAAGCTTATGAGATGTATGAAAAAAATTTAGTCGAAGATCAAGAGATGATCGACATATGCAAAGATATCAAAAAACTTATGTGGGGCATCGACGAAAAATGGGCCGATATAGACGAATTAAAAAAGACGTCGATACGAGTCGACGACGATTCTTTGGATAGAGATTCTTGGGACGACGTCGATTCGTTTGAAGAATGCGAAGAAGAGGAAAACAAAACGGAAAACGATAAAAAAGAACGCTCTTCCGAACGGGAGTCTTCCGACGATAAAAAAACTTCGGAAGACGACTCCGACGATAAAGCCGATGCCGATAAAAAGGACGATTCGGAGAAAAGTAAGGACGTTCCTTCTGAAGACGCAGACAAAGAGAGTCAAAAGAAATAACGGCGATGAACGAAAAAAAATTGCTTATAGCCACTTCAAATCAACATAAGATAGCCGAATTATCCGCTATCTTATTAGGAGTTCCCTTCAAATTATGTTTTCCGTCTGATTTTAAAGAGCTTGCGCCTGTTGAAGAGGGCGACGTCAGTTATTTTGAGAACGCCTCAAAAAAAGCCGTTTCTTTTTCTCTGCAGACAGGCATTGCCGCTCTTGCCGACGATACCGGACTTGAGATAGATTTTTTCGGCGGAAGGCCCGGACCGCTTTCCTCCAGATTTTTTGACGCCTCAATGCCTTACCGAGAGCGCAACGAACGTATTCTGGAAGCTATGAAAGATTGCCCTGACGAGAAAAGGACGGCAAGGTTCGTATGCTGCGTCGTTATTGCCGAAGGACATAATATTTTAGCTTCGTTTTCGGGCGAGCTGAAAGGAAAAATCGCTTTAAGCGCAGACGGGGCAGGGGGATTCGGATATGACCCTATATTTTATTGCTCGGATTTGGGAATGACTTTGGCCGCTCTTCCTCGGGGGGTTAAGAATAAGGTAAGCCATAGGGCGAAAGCTATGGCGAAGGCTTTGGAATTTTTGAAAACTTATATGGCTTAATATCGCTTTCTTTTATTTTTGTCTCTTTTATGGCAAATAAATCGACGAGACTCGTTAACGAGCCTCGTCGATTTATTTATCTGCGGATTTTTTAAAGCTATTCTGTTTATTTATGGCCGCCTGGCCTTAATTCTGATTTTACTTTTGCTCTTTTAGAGGCTGTCGGCAAAATATTTGGCGTTCAGCTCTTCTCCGGTGGAGCGTTTAAGAAGTTCGTTCCAATTATACGAAGCTCCGGTTCTATAAAATTTGTCTTTAAACCATCTGCCTACTTCTTTATTTTCCGTAACGTCAAAATCATAAGGGCGATCCGTTTTTAGAATGGCGGTTCCTATATAATGCTGAATTTGGGATACCATAAGAGCCGCCATCATATAGTTATGATAATATACCGGAGAACTTACAAGGTGAATTTTAGATGCCCAGTCGGGTGCGTTTCTGCCTTCGGGCTTTTTAATGCCTTGGTATTTTTCCGCCAGTTCCCACCAAAGAGAGTTTAAATCCTGATCCGGATTTTCATAAAGCTCTTTTTCAAAATTGAACATTACTATAGTCCAGCGGCAAAATAACAAATCTTCAAGAATTTGCTGCTTCTTTAACCCTTGTCTTTCTTCCTCGGTCGTCTGTATTCCTAAATTTTTTAACAGCCATTCGGGATTTTTTGTAAAACGTTCGAAAAACATAGCCGAAGCTTCGGTCGTAGAAATATGAGAGGGCGTTCTGTATATCCAGGGAAGCCTTTGATTTATATTGAGGTTATAAACCGCATGACCGCTTTCATGGAGAAGCGTGGACAGAGAATCCGCGTCGCTCCTTATATTCATTAAAATTCTTGAGTCTCCGCTCCTATCCATATCAAAACAAAAAGCATGCTGAGATTTGCCTTCTTTTTCATATAAATCGCTCTTTTTTAAGACGTCTTCAAGCGGGAGACCTATGCCGGCATAAAAATTGTAAGCTATTAAAGGTATGTTCCTGTTTTTGAATTTATTTTCCAGATCCGGAGCGAAACCCAGAGATTCGCCTTGAAAAAACGGATTGGAATAATCCCAGGGAGCTAAATTTTCTATTTTTTTATTCGTTCTGGCGGCTATTTTTTTATCAAGTTCGGCTTTATAGATTTTGAATTTTTGATCTGTCGTTTCCGCAAGATTGTTAAAAATGGAGATTAATTCTTCATAGTTTTGATCCGCAAAGAAAACCGTCATTTCGTGAAAATTATTAAATCCGAGTTCTTTAGCTCCTTTATTCCTTAGTTTGACCAATTCTATAAGTTCGGACGCTACCTTTTCCCCGACGCCTTTTTGAGCTTCCCAGGCGGCTTTTCTTTCGTCGTCGTTAGAGCTGTCTCTAAGAATATCGTATATATCGCGTTCCGTAACTTCCTTAGAATTGATTTTGCCTCTGTATGAGTTAAAAGTTTGCTGAAGAAAAGTTTCTTTCTCGTTTATTTTTTTTATCGTTTCCTTGGAAAATTGATATGGCCCGTATGCGTTTATAAGCAGCCTTAGTTTTCTTTTTAAATCCGGGGAAGTAATTTTGCCGGACTTTTGCCACGCCGTCAATTTGTCATAAGCTTCTTTGTTTGAGTGGAACATGGTCCAGTTGAGAGACGTCTCGCTCATTTTTTTATAATCTTCTTCTTGTCCGGTAACGTAAGCGTTCCATTGAGCCGTATTAAGATCTTTTTCCAGTTTTGACGCCTCGGTTTCATATTGCTTTACGAACGCCGCAAAATCTTTTTCCTCAGATCCGGCGGCTCCGACATAATTAAAAGTCGAAAAACAGCATAAAGCTATAATGGCTAAGATTAATATTTTTCGCATATGTATACTCCTTTAATTTTAGAAAGATCTTAATTATATCATTTAATTAAATGCAAAATATCTTAACTCCTTTTAATGATTTATTTTGCTTGTTTCCGTCTCGTTCAATATAATTCCGTTCCCGTCTTTCCATAAATAATTTAGGGCACGTCTTTTCGGCCGTATCCGCGTGTCGGCGGATAGTTTCGAAAAGATAATGCCCTAAGTTATCTGAGTCGCTGAAAAGGCGGATTAGTTGAAAATTCAGCTCAAGTTTTACGGAAGCATTATTGTTCCGGTACGCTAAGCCTGTCGTTTGTCGCTTCTTGTTTAATTATATATTCGTCTATTGCGTCCTGAAGTTTTTCGGGAGCTATCGACGGCAGCTTATGATAGCCGACCGCGTATCTTATAGCGGCGTCTTGAAGCCTTATGTCCAATAGAGCTTCGACATACTGCAGTCTTGCGTTGTTTAAAAAATCAATTGAGTTTGTCAGCTCTATTATCCCGCTTACTCCCTGTTTATATCTCATAAAAGATAATTTATAATTGAGAAGCGCCGTTTCTACGGAGTTGTAAGCCGTTTCGCTTCGTTTAATAGCGGAATATATGCTTATTATCGACGAATCTATCTGTTCTCTTAGAGCGATTTCGGTAGAGAGTTCGTCGCTTTTCAATTGCATCGCTATGGCTTTTTGTTCGTCCGAGTTGGCTTTAGCTTCCGTATTTTTTAAAAGAGGTATTTCAAGCTGGAAATTGACGCTCCAAGAGGCGTCGGTAGCGCCCCAGTTGGTTTTTCCTCCCCATGCCGCGTTTGCCGAGAAGATCGGAAGCCTATCCGCTAAGTAGTATTTAGCCATATCAAGCGAAGCCTTTTGAGAAGATTTATAATAGGCTAAAGTAGGATTTTCCTTTAGCATAACTTCGATAATATGATCTCTTGTAACGGCTACCGGAACATATTTTTCGGTAAGCAGCTCTTCCGGCCTTCTGTTTTTAAAATAATGAGAGTCTATGCCTATTTCTCCGATTAAATTGTTGTACGCCGTTAATATATTCGTTTGAGACTGCATCAAATTGAGTTCCGCGGTTCTCATTTGTATTTCGGCCTGAGTAACGTCTACGCGGGCTTTAGAACCCGTGGTGTAAAAACCTTGAGCCGTATTGAGATTGAATCTTGTTTTTAGAAGAGTATCTTCCGTTATCATAGATACCCAACAGGCGTAGAGAAAGTTGTAATACGCCGTC
>CASEKF010000034.1 GCA_949288455.1 uncultured bacterium | reverse complement strand
TTTTGCCGCATCTCTGCGCAGAGATGCGGCAAAATTTATTTAAAATTAATCTTTTTATAATTAGTCTTTTAAATTTAAAAATTTTTAAATGTTTATATTAGCAAACCTCATATTGTTCGCTGCATAAACCGATTAATTAACGCATAAATTCCGGCAAGATATCTATTGGAATTTCATATAATTTCTCCAATGAAATAGTAAGATGATCCGGAACCTTAGCGTATTTTTCAAGAAAAGCTATTCCGTCGGTATAGCTGCCCGTTCTTTGAATATCCAGAAGAGCTTTTGTCAAACCTGCGTTAGCTTCTCTAAACTTATCAAAATTTACGCTATAAACTTTGTTTTTATAATCATAAGAAAACGCCCCATGATCCATCATCCAATTCAGTTGAATTAAAGCTCCTTGCCCATGCGCCTCTTCCGTGCCAAATCTGACGGATCTAAAAAGTCCGGTAAGATATGTCACGCACATTTCTTTAAATTCGGATTCCGGTATTATTCCCTTATCCATAAGATAAAATTCGTTGTACATAGCGAGAGTATCCGCTTTACATTCTTCTATGGACGAGTAAATATCTCCAAGACAAAGCCTAACGTCTTTCAAATCTCCGCTTTCGGTTTTAACTTGCCCGGGCCCCAGCCCATGAGCTAATTCATGAAACACTACGGCCCTAAAGTAAGCGTCGAACGAAATTAAAGAAGTCAAAGAAGGATCGACTATTTTAACGCCTATCGGCAACGTGCTGGCGTCAAATTTTGCGCTCATAACGTTTTTCATCATAACTTTTTTACAGCCTTTTTCCTTCCTCACTCTTTCGTCGTTAGGAAGAGCGAACGCGGAAGTATGAATACCGGCTTTAGCGTCGCCTGCCGAATATATTAAATTAACTATTCTTATGGGAGACGTAAAATCTCTGTCTAAAACTTTATCTTTATCCGGAATAGGCAAATTCTTTTCAAATTCCGGCAAATATTTTACGTACTGCGAAAATTTCGCAGCTTCCTCAGGTATATTTTGATATATAAAGCATTCGTAAGCGGCTTTATAATTCATAAGCTTATCTTCATATACCTCGTAAGGACCTATAATAAGTTCTATATTGCTGTCTTCTATAGACATCCAATCTACGTCGCTTATATAGTAATCATCCGTTTTCAAGGCCTCTGCCCTGGAAAGAATATATTTCTTTAAAGTTTTGTTATCGCATAAATCTGCGGCTTTCTTTAAAGCTCCTATCGCTCGAGCAAGCTCTTCCTTAAAATATTCGCCGTAAGGAACCGAGGCGAGCTTACCTTTGGATCCTCTTTTTATCATGGTAAATTCGCTTGTAAAACTTTTCTTGTCCTGAGGATTATCTTTAATCCACTGTTCAAATTCTTGTTTTGTCATATCGTCCGGATAAAAAGCGGCCCCCTCCGGCCTTGGTTCATGACTGAAGAAATTGTACATATTATTTATTCTATCAAAAGGACAAGCGTTAAAAAGCAGATATTTCAGGGTAAGCTGATCCAAAGGATCTTTGGACTTTTCCAACTCTTCGATTATCATCTGATTTTTATCATAAGCTTGCAGCCTGAAGAGCCTATCCATAGAATCGGCCGCTTCCAGTAAATATTTCAACATGTCTTTTTCTCTTTGAGAAAAATTAGAATCGTCGTAAGTTATCTTGACGGGATACAGCTTTGAAAACTGGCCTTTTAAATACGCCGTTCTTTGAAGTCTGTCCCAAGCCGAAGGTCCTGAAGACACGGGAAGTTCCATAAGAATCCGTTCGGCCGCCCTAGCTTCGTTAGAAGCGAAAGCCGGAACCGCGGCTAAAGGAGCCGAAGCGAGCATAGCGGATAACGCGAAAGTCAAAAGATTTTTTTTCATAAAAAAATACGTCCTCTTTTCATATATCTACTAATAAATATACTTTTAAAAGTAAGCGAATCTCATTATATCATATAAAATATTATCTATCAATTATTAGATTTGTTATTAACTCGACTTTTGTACGGAAACGTAAATTTTTCGATTTCTGGGTCCGTCGAATTCGCATAAAAAAATTCCTTGCCATGTGCCTAACGCAAGTCGAGAATTCTCTATAATAACGATTTCGGAAGCTCCTATAAGAGAAGTTTTTAAATGAGCGTCCGAATTGCCTTCGCAATGAGCGAACGACTTAAGTTGTGGAATCAAATCTGACAGATGTCTCGTCATATCTGACGCTACGTCCGGATCAGCGCGCTCATTTATCGTAACGGCCGCGGTTGTATGAGGCGAATATATAACGCATACTCCGTTGTCTGCCCCGCTCTCTCGTACAATTTTTTCCACAAGAGAAGTTATATCGACCATTTCGCATCTGGAAGAGGTCTTTATATTTATAATGTCCATAAAATAACTCCTTTAAAAAATAATACGTTTTTCATAAAGTATATCATATCAGCTTTCGTTTTCAATATAATTTTTTATAAGAACGCTAAAACTTTACGTAATAATAAGATTTTTCTAAATTGATATTCAGATTTAGAAAAATGAAACTTGAGAAAAAATAATTTTAAAGACAAGGATTATTTTTAAATGAATAGAATTAATAAAACTATTCTGAAGTTGGTGTGATTTACGCTGAGATTTGTCTCTCGCTTTTAAAGGGATGTAATTAATGAGTAGTTCACAATCACCAAATTGTTTTTTTTTCGTAGGAGGATTTTTATGAACATCTATGTAGGCAACCTGTCGTACGAGGTAACTGAAGACGACCTCAGAGCCACGTTCGAAGAATATGGACAGGTGTCAACTGCAACCGTCATCAAGGACAAATTCAGCGGTAAATCAAAAGGATTCGGATTCGTTGAAATGGCTGAAGCCGAAGAAGCTAAAAAAGCCATAGACGCGTTAAACGGCAAAGAATATAGAGGAAGAACGGTAAAAGTAAACGAAGCTCTTCCAAAACAAGATCGTCCGAGACCTGCAAGAACCGGCGGTTATAGGAACTAGCTCCGCCATAAAATCTTAAAATTAAAAAGTCTGCCTAAAGGCAGGCTTTTTAATTTTAAGCGTTATCCCCTATGACAGACCTTTTATTTCGCTCTTCAAGTAAATTCGCTAAATCGCTTCTTAAGCGTCGAAGACTGATTTATTATCCTATTCGATTGTATTCTCTTTACCGAAGTCCCAGAATTTTTCTTGCCTCGTCGGGCGAAGCTACGTCTCTGTACAGCTCTTTAGATATCCTAACCATTCGAGCTACAAGTTGAGCCGTATTTTCCGCGAGAACGCCCTTAGAGTAATAAATATTATCCTCAAATCCTACCCTGACGTTTCCTCCCATAGCTATAGCTATAGCTCCGAGAGGGAGCTCAAATCTTCCAATTCCTGCCGCCGTCCAAGAGCAACCTTCCGGAATAGATTCCGATAAAACCGATAACGCTTTAGCCGTGGCTCCTAACGCTCCAGGAACTCCTAATACGAAATCAAAATTAACTTTTTTGGGAACTAAACCTTTTTTGATTAATTTAACTCCTGTCTCAACCATTCCCCAATCGAAAACTTCTATCTCTGGCAAAACGCCGTATTTGGCTATTTCTCCGGCAAAAAACTCTATATCGTCCCATTTATTCATAAATACGTCGCCGCCAAAATTACACGTTCCCGTAGATAACGTACACATTTCAGGAGAAAGAGAAACCGGTTGAATTCGATCTTGAGGAGTCATCCATACCGCTCCCCCTGTCGAAAATTGAATAATAATGTCGGTTCTTTTTTTTACTTCCTTCATTATCTCTCTATAAACTTCCCTATCCTGAGTAGGAGTTCCGTCGGGGAGTCTGGCATGTATATGAGCTATAGACGCTCCGGCTTCGCGGCATCTGGCCGCTTCTTCGGCAATTTCAACGGGAGTCACAGGTAAATTAGGATTATCGTCGCGAGTCACTTCAGCTCCCGATACGGCGGCCGTAATAATCAATTTTTCCATGGAATGCCTCCTTTTGTATTTGAATAATTATAAAGAATTGACGGCTCGGCGTTTTATTCCTGCAATTCTTTTAACTCGACGACTTCAAACTTATATTCCGGAATTAAAACGGAAGAAGGATTTGCGCAATAAAAGATAACTCTTCTCATCTCTTCGGATTTAAGATCTTCAAGTATTATTTCATCCGTATACAGCTCCGAGCCGTTAGGATATGAAAAAACGCATACCGCCTTTGCTTTCGGCACTTCTCTAAAAAACGTGTTTCTTACTAAAGTCTGCACTCTAACCGCAGTTACGCTTCCCGACGTATCTTTTATATATTCG
This sequence comes from uncultured bacterium, assembly GCA_949288455.1. Taxonomy (GTDB): domain Bacteria; phylum Vulcanimicrobiota; class CADAWZ01; order CADAWZ01; family CADAWZ01; genus CASEKF01. The sequence continues at coordinate 18,714 of CASEKF010000034.1, read as the reverse complement.
TCTGACACTAAATCTATAAAAAGACCTCTTCTTTTTCGCTTTCTATTTTGCCTGACTTTTGAATCGGCAGAAGTCTGAGATATCGAGGAAAAACCCTGCGATGAAATAGACAAATCAATACGACTCTCGGCATAATCCCACTTTATCGGATATCCCAGTTCTTTAGAAATAGCTATAAGAGGATAACAAGGGATATTTTCATACATTGCAATCTTTGACGGAATAGGCTTCCCTGCTATCACTACGCTTAAAGTCTGTTCTTCAAAAGAAATGTCTTTTCTCTTAAAAATATTTTCTACGTCTTGTCCGGTTATATAAACCTCGTCAAAATCAACCATTAAGAAAATATTAGCTAATTTACCGTCGACATATAATTTGTCAAATTTACAATAAGCTTGCGCATATAAAGAAATAATAAATATTAAGCAAAAAATAATTTTTCTATACATCAAATTATTTATTCTAATCGATAAAATTTTTCCCTAAATGTTCTTCTATCTTACTCCGCTGCTCCGCCGTTAACGGATGTAATTTTATGGCGTTATTAAAACCTTCTTTCTCTTCCACTGCAGCCGAATAGTCTAATAAAAGCATATATTTAACCCAAACTTCAACGTCGTCTTTCATAGCGTCGAGATATTTCCTTAAAGTTTTAATAGATCCTTTAATATTGTTCATACTTTCATAAGCGTCCGCTAAAAGCAAATTTACGGATACGTCGCTAGATTTTCTAATTACTTTCTGATATTGTAAAGTAGCAAGCGCAGGATTACCGACGCGAGTATAAATTTTGCCTAACAATAGAGAGACGTCCACATTAGAAGGATAAGCTTTGGAACATCTTCTGCATTCGCTGATAGCAAAATCAGGCAAATTGGCTTCCAATAATTTTTCGCATATTTCTCCAATAAAGGAAGGATCGGACTCCGCTTGGGAAATATATTCTTGAAGTTGTTCCAGCTCTTCCGCTTTCCCCGCTTTTATATAAATAGTTATAAATTTAATTAAATCTTTATAAGAGGGCGTCATTTGCTTTAAAAGCTCTTTCGCGTTTATATAAGCGGCTTCATAATCGCCCAGTTTCATACAGACAGACACTAAAAGTTTCCTTGTGTCGACGTTTGAAGGCTGAGCCAACAAAAGCTTTTCCAATTGCTGTCTTTCAGAATTTAAACTCGCCTGTTCCGCAGCGGAAGTTTCTTTTCTCGAATTATCTTCCTCAACGGAGCTATAGACAGGAAAACCGTCGTCTTGAATTTCAGGCTCCTGCAAATCTTCGTCTGAAAAATCCGAAAAATCAAAAAGCGCGTCTAATTCGCTGTCAAGATCCAAAATATGAGCCGCGGCAGACTGCCCCGATTTAGACTTTGTACCAGCAGACACATTTTCAAGCGAAGAGTCGTTAGGAACGTTATCTGCGGATTTTGCGGCCGTTTCGCTTAAAACTCCGGGCTCTGTCTCCCCTGTTTCAAGAGCTTCGTTTTCGTCGACCTTCAAATCGATTTCGCCAAATAGATTATTTTCTTCGCCGAATATATCGTCGTTAACAGCCGCAAAACTATCAAGAGCGGCCGATTTATTATTAGAGTCGGATACGTTTTGTATCCCGGTAGGCTGTTCGTTAAAATTGTCGTCGCTTCCGAAAATATCTTCCTGCGATAATTCCTTAGAATCTGAAGAAGAAAAAGTATTAGAAAGAAGAGAATTCGAATGCGATAAGGTCTTCTTAGCTTTCTGTAATCTGGCTCCAAACGACGAAGAAGACGCGTTGGAAACGTCGCTTCCTTTATTATCCTTATCTGCTGCGTCTAACTCTATCTCAGGAATATCAAAAACCAAGTCGGCTTTATTAGAAGGTTCTAAAACCGACGGCTCCGAATCAAGTCTTGGCAATTCAAATCCGGCTATCATATCGTCTGATTCAGCAGGTAAAGAAGATAAATCGAAATCGGGCGTCAAATCTATGGAAGGAGCCTGCAACTCTGAAAAATCTTCTTCCTTAGATGCGGGAACAATATTCTCAGAGGCGATAATATCTTGATCAAACTCTAATTCGGGAAGCTCTTCAACGACAAATTCTTCATTATCTTCATTATCTTTTGAGTCATTTATTTCATGAACTTCATCCGACTCAAATTCGGAAAAGATCTCAGACATAGCGGAAGTGCGTTCGTTAGAGTCGGCAGTATCGAACGATGGCAAAGCTTCGCTCTGAAGTTTCTCAGATTCGGCATCTAAAGAATCATTCGAGTTCGATTCAATATATTCTGACTCTGAAGGCTCAGCCAAAGAAGGCTCGGATACAGGTTCGGAGTCTAAGACAGACTCCGAAGGCGACTGCCCAGGCATAGGAACAAAAGACGGCTCGATAGTCGTAGAGGGAGTTGCCGGAACTCTTTTGGAAAGCAAATCGGTAAGAGCTTTTTGAGCTTCTATATGAGTAGGATACATATGTATAATCGTATAGTAAGTATCGCGCGCTTCGTCAATCAATCCAAGATCGGCAAATAAAGCTCCAAGCTCCATAGGATAAGCCGGATTTTCAGGCTCTAATTCCTGAGCTATATGAAGCTGAGTTATAGCGTCGTCATATTTTTCTACCACTTTATAAGCTCTGGCTAAACTTAACCTTAGTCTGGCGTCTTCGGGACGTTCTTGGACAAGACTGTCAAAAACGGCTATTCCCTTGTCATAATGACCGGTTTGTATTAATACTTCGGCATAATTTACCTTTACGCCGTTAACTTCTTCGGGCGACGCATGGTCTAACGCAATTTTATAATAATCGTCTCCCTTGCGGACGTTGCCTTCCTCAAAATACATAAGGCCAAGCTCTTCAAGAGCAGGCAGAAAGAAAGGATCGATTTCCAAAGTTTTACTCAGCATATCTTTAGCTTCTCTAAGTTTTATGCCTGAAGCCTTCAATAAAGACGCTTTGCCATATATAGCCCTAACGTCGTTAGGGTCGAGAGCCAAAGCCTTTTCAAACGATACTTTCGCTACGTCGGCGTCTCCCATCGCGGAATATGCCATTCCCATTTCGGAATATACCGAGGAAATCTTCGGATTTATATTAATGAAATTATTTAACTCGTCTAATATAGCTTGATAATTCTTCTGCCTCTTATAAAGAGCCACTAATTTTAATCGATACTCTACGTCCGTAGGCTTAGCTTTTATAGCCCGCTTGATATCCGCTTCGGCGTCTTCGAAATTCATAAGGCTCATATTGACCAAGTATCTCTGGTAACAATAAGTCGAGTCGTTTGGAGCAAGCTCCATGGCCTTTAAAAAAGCTTGTAAAGCTCCCTGCAGATCTTTAATCTTAACGCAGCATATTCCCATATTGTAATAAGTATAAGCGTCAGTCGGATTTATCTGGGTAGAAGACTTAAAATGATGAAGAGCGGCATGGTAATCTTCTGTCTTCAAATAGGCGGTGCCTAACGTATAATGAGCGTATGAGTCGTTTGGATTGACTTTCAAAACATATTCTAACTTAGGAATAGCTTTTTCGGTTTCTCCCATCTGCAAAAGCAAATTGCCCCAATCATAATACGCTTCGGCAAAATCCGGATTGCAAGCTACGGCCTTTTCAAGCTCTAACAGAGCGAATTCAGGTCTATACATAGCTTCGCAAGTCTTTGCCAATTGATAATGGGCGTCTGAATTTTTAGGATCTATCCCCAAAGCGGTCTGGTAATTTTTCATAGCCATTTTAAAATTGGCCAGCCTAAAAAACAGCTTACCGCGCATTACGTAAGCTTTTACAGATTTGTCGTCCAGCTCTATGGCCTTATTAAGCTGCTGTTGAGCGAGTCCCATCATATTTTCCTTCATGTAGACTTCGGCCAGGGCAAGATATATTACCGGATTTTCGTTTCCCGGATTAGCTAAAATCCCATACTTCAGCTGTTCAAGGGCCATTTTGGTAACTCCGAGAAGCGAATAAGTCTCTCCGCACTTAAGGTAAGCTTCCCACATAACGCCGTTCAATTCGGTAGCGGTTCTAAAACATTGCAGAGCTAACTCAAGTTTATTAAAATATTTATAGACAAGCCCGAGCTCATAATGCGCTTTAGCGTTTTTGGGGTTGGAATTGACGTTCTTCTGGAAGAATGCGCATACGTCGTCTATTTTCCCTTTATAATAAGCCGCGGTTGGCGAAGTGCTGAAAAGCTCCGCCAATTTAGCGTCTATTGTAAAAGCCCGTTCCCATAGATCTAAAGCTTTTCCCGGTTCGTTTCGTTTAATGCTGATAAATCCTATATGAAGAAGCGAACGCGCGTATAAAGGATTTAAATCTAAAGATTTATCATATTCATCCAAAGCCTGCTCATAAGAACCTGTTTCCTCATAAGCTACGGCAAGATTAAAATGCGCTTCCGGATTCTTAGGCTCTAATTTTAATCTCATCTGTAAAGCGGCAATAGCGGAGACATTTGTTTCAGACATAATTTTCTATCCTTTTGAGAAATTGTATTCCGTAAGAAATACTACTTAATCATCACTCTATATTTAGTATTAAAAATATAAACGGTTTATCCTTCAACAAGAATAAAAACCCGCGCTTATAATATTTTAATAAGGCCAATACTTTTCTCCCGACGGACAAGCCGGACATATAAAACGATTTCGGATCATTGATCTTAAAGTGGCCTGTATATCGTCGGTTCCAAGCCTATGCCCATTAGGACAATAATAACCCGCTTTGCCAAAATCGCCTTCCATATGATAAAGTTGAGAAAAGATAGTAGGATCCACAGGCTTATCCTCCGGAAATTTATAATTTACATATTCCGTTTCAAGGCCGTTGGCGCAGCAATATTCGATAATGTATTTTTCAGCGTTCTCCTTAGAAATATTCATAAAATAAGAATCGATATTTTCAAGACAATTAAAAAGAATTTCGATAGTTTGTTTCTTGCCGGTATGAGATATATACGATTTTATTCTATTCTGACAAGTCGCTTCCATCATTTTCTGAAGATTAGCGTTCGCCGCTATCTCTGAAATAGCCCCGTCAAAATCTAAGTCGACCCTTTCTTTTCTGACTACGGAACTCCCGGATAATATTTCTACGGAGACTTTTCCCTGAGTTATAGCGTACCAGGGATGACATTTTCCGTCAGCGTCCGTCACGATAATTTCCCCGTTCTCATTTTTATAATGACCAAGCAACCGAAAGACGGTCCAATATTGCTTAATCTTATCTATGGAATCCTTCGATATCAGACAGTTAGTCCATTTAGTATCCTTTCTGGTGTTCCAGAAATTAAAATCAGGACACCCCATAGAGTCTTCAAGAGCCTGCATATCCGAATCGTTTATTTTTAAAATTCCGTTAATATGGGCCAGCGAAGTGCCGTGACACATTTGAAGAGCCATTATTCTATAAGGATCTTTATTATCAAAGACGGGCTTTCTCAGCTGACGGCTGCCAAGAGCTTTTTTTACGGCCTCTATCGCTTCCTGAGGAGCAAGGAAACCGTTGGGAGTTTGAGGACAAAACGCATACGAATATTCCGTTACGCTTATATTTCCTACCGCGGGATCGTTCTGAAACTTTAAAGGAATAGGAGCTGAACTTACCTGCAAAGACGGTTTAGATTTTTCCTGCAAGGTTTTTATTTCAGAAGACACGTTGTTCTCGATATAATGGATTATATGTCTGTAAGGAGAAAAATCTGAGAAATAAGCTCCGGCTTTAACTTCTATGGCCTTATGTATATCTTTAGGCATATAATCCGAGTAATCTGAAACCGTTTTAGAATCGAAAGGACTTAACGAGCCTTCTAATTTAGAGGATATTTCTTGTCTTAATAAAGAAAGAATACTCTCTACAAGCTCCACTTCTTTTCTATCGAAAGTGATATTCGGATTTTTGTTGCCGTTTTCTATAATTTTAGTATATATGTCGTCTACTTCGTCAGAAGCCGAATTATTTTTGTAAATTTGTCTGCCGTTTACCGGAGGAACAAGTTCCAGCGCATGTCTATAACTTGAATCATAATGATCTCTAAGAGATTTTAAAGCCTCCTCAAAATTATCAAGCCTGCTTATATATCTATCGGCGAAAACATTAAACTTATTTTGAAGCGAAGGACCGGAGGAAGAAGACGTTACGGCGAAAGATTTCATTTTCTCCGCCGCGGCAAGTTTCACGAAATTTTTCACGCAGGATTCCATCCGAGCTACAACGTCGCTCCAAGCGGCCTTTCTCTTAGGCCCGACAAAAATTTCCAGACCTTTAATCTTTAAAAATTCTTCAACCTGCTTTTTAACGTTTTTTTTGTCCGTTTCCACGTTCATTCTGCAGGAATTGACCAGCTTATCTATTTCGCCTTTTGAAGACGACCAGGATTCAATATCGCTCGCGGCTTTTCTCAAAGCCGCCGCAAGAACGCCCGGACCTCCGGAAGGCGAAGAAAGGTATTTTAAGGATATGCTTGCGAATCTCGTTTCCAATCCTTCAATAAAGCCGTTTATCCAAGAATCTGATTTTTCATTTATGGACTGATCTTCTTTAACGGCGGAATCGATAGAGTTCAGCATCGAGCTGATCTGATTATAAATAGCGTTGCTTCTCTCTTTTTCCAACTGCCTTGATTCAAGTTCGGTTTTCAACATTTCGGCATATTTGTCAAAAACTGCTTTATCCGTAAATTGCTCGCATATAGGCTTAACTCCTAGTTCCAATAATTCTTGGCGCGCGCCGGATATATCTTTTAACGAAGAATAAGTCCAAGACGAGTAAACTCTGCTTAGAAGACGTTCTTTGCATAAACGGGCTATATGTTCTCCCGGATACTCCAAAAGAGAAATGCCGAACGTAGAAAAAGAGGGCTTAAGATAACCCAAAGTTCTATTAGCGGCCAAAGCGTTTACCCCGTCGATGTTAGCCGCGGCTATATCATGGCTTGTTTCGGAGCATACGGCCGTAAGGAACGAAGCTATGGTATGCTCGTTCTTGGTAATTTCGTCGGGCATAGCGGTGGCCGGCTGAGTTAAATAAACTATGTCGTATGGTCTGCGCTGATCCAAAGCGGGATTCAAAAAACCGGGAAGTCTCTGTTTCCAAGAAACGTCGTCCAACATATAATGATTCAATTCGGTAAGAGCAATAAACGCGTTCTTTTTTAGTCTCTGAGCCTGAAGACTCCAAGTAGGAATCGTAAATACGGCTATTGGGGACACGTTATTTTTGCCCCATATCCTTAGAAGATACCCCATATCGGTAGAACATCCGCTACCGGTTCCGCCGCAAAGAGAACCTATAACGTACGCGTCTACGCCTCCGGCCATTATCTCTACGTTATCTTTTATCCCTAATTTTTTTTGAATATCGGAAGGAGTTAATTTCGCAAGTCTGTCCAATTCGGAAGTTATATTGCCTGAAACATAAGCGTAATTGTGAAAAAGAGCAAGACGCCCGGCCATTCTGATATTTCCGGCGCCTACGTTAATACTGGCTCCCACGTTTCTTAAAAGCGCCGGATCTCCCCATTCGTTCCACCCGAAATCGCTGCCGACATGAACCGCTCCGCTTACGTAATCGCTAAAATCTGCCGGCTCGACAGAAAGAGGGATAAAGTCGCTTTTATCAAGCACATCCGATTTATGAGCGGTTTCCAATACTCTTAGCCCTACCCAAGGAACATTCTTATAATCGCCGTACTTACTGTTTAAATTTTTCGCGATACCTTCGCAGATATTCTGACCTGAAGTTCCCATTCCAATTATCAATGTTTTGGCGACTTTCATTATAGACGTATCCTCCGTTTTATATATAAGAAAAACAAATTATCTTTTGCAAAAAAACTGCTTTTAGCCGATTGAAAGTATTATCTCGTCGTTACCGTATACAACGATACAGGAAGCGGCAAAATTTTTCTCCAGCATAAATTTGGAATCTCCTAAAGCCTTTAATTCTCCTAAATCTTCCTTAGAATCGGAAATATTGCCCGCAACGGTTTCAAAAATAAAAGCCGAAGAATCAAGATCGTAAGATAAAACAAAAATGATCGGAGAGTCTTCAGGAACGTCCGAATCTTGTTCTCCCCGCTTTAAAATTTTAAAACTGCCTCCGATATCTCTCATTTCGTAAAAAGCTCCGGGAGGAACAGACAATTCGAAATTTTCATCCCCAAATATAAAAGTTATATTTTCGCCGGCTCTTTCAATTTTGTCGGCCTCTTTGCCCGAAGAAGCTTTCTTTGCGAAAGCTGCGCCTATTGCCGCAAGAATCGCCAATATCGACAATACGACAATCCAAAAAAGATTTAATCCCCCCCTCTTTTCAGATTTTTTTTCTTCTCCTTCGGTTAAAGCGTCTTTAGAAGAGGAGTCCGGCGTATCTGACGCGACGGAAGCCGAATCCTTTGCGGAAACGTCCGCAGGTATTTCTTTGGACGGCGAATAAATCATAGGATTAGGTAAAATCTTTATTGGAGGCCGATATTGAGAAGGGGACCAGGAATCGTATGAGAAAGCCGGATATCTAGGCTGAGAATCTTTTGAAAGAGAAACGATACGCTTTGGAACAGCTATAGTCATAAATACCTCGGCAGGATTCTTTCTACCTTCAAAAAAATAAGGGAACGAACTATCTGCGGGAAAAGAATATCCTTTATCCCGTAAAACGGCCTTCAAACTTTCGCTATTTTTGCCGGTAATTTTCGAGCCTGCGACAGAAGCTCCTCTGCTTTCTTGAGAATTAGTCATCATAACGATTACTGAAGACTGAGGATCTTCTATTTTTGCTATAATGCTCATCAAAGTTTTATAAGTATCATGTCCCCCTTGAGAACCGTCCATCGGCGTCTTTGGCAAAGCGTTTACGACTAATCTTCTGGAGTCTTCGCTTTTATCCAGAGCGAAAGTATCCGACATATCCCACAAATCCATTTCCCAGGAAGCGCAGGATACTAAATCGTTAAAGGAACAAAAGTCGTTTATAATAAAATAAGAAGCTTTTTTCATAGCCAAAGCATGCTGCTGATCGGAAGCGAAATGACTTGTCGAAAGAGCAAGTACGAAATGATATCTTCCGAAGTTTAAGTCAGCTCCGGCTTTTTCCATTTCTTGCCGTATAAACGCGTTTACGTCTTTATAAAAAGATTGATTTACGTCAAGATAATCTTCAGGATCTACAGCGTCTGCAGCTCCGGCAGCAACGGAAGACGCGTTATTCGCGTCGGAGAAATTTTCCGCGTCGACGCCGGCGCAGAATAAAAGAAGGAAAAAGAAAATTAACGTTGCGGAAAAACATAGCGGACGTAATCTATTCATAAATTCTCCTTTCTTTCCAATTTCAATACGCCTCTTCTATGAAGAACAAGAATTGAAGACTCGGTAAGCAGCAAACCTTTAGGATCTATTTCTCCGCTTCCCCATAACCTGGTCGGAGCGCCGGAATCTTTTTCTTGAGCGTATAAATCGACAAATAAATTCCCAAATTGAGTATTTTTAAACAAAGAAAGCAGAAACGGAATCCCGGAAGAATTTCTCACAAGAAAAGACTTTACATGATCGCCGTTAGGAACGGCAAATTTTCCGTCGCCGTTTTTCATAACTCTGTTATCTAAAATATAAGAGAAATGCGAAGTATATTCGTCGGAATAAACTAACAGATTCGTAACGAAATTATCGAAAGAATAAAATTTCTCGTCTTTCGAACCTTCGATATCCTCGTAAACTATAAGTTTTACGGAATCTGATAAAGCCGCGGATATCCTTCCATGATAATCCAACCATAAAAACTCGGCCTTTCCGCCGGCAAACGGCATTGAAGAAAGCTCGGAAGATAAAAAATCATATTTAAAAAGATTGCCGTTTTTCCCCTGCCAATAGACGCAGTGATGCCCCATAACCATAATAGGCCGCTTATCGTCTATAGCGTATCCTTCTTCCGGCAAAGATATTTCAAAAATATCCGGAGCCGAATTAATTTTAGGGTTCAAAGTTCCGTAGAGCTTTGTTTTTTCGCCGTCAATCGCCCAAAAAGCCGCCGCGTAATGACTAGCCTTCATAGCCAAAGGAGAACCTTTAAAGTTTCCTGGCGTATCGATCTGACCGTTCAAGCTAAACCACAAATACTTATCCTTAGAAGCGATTATAATATTATCGGCTAAAAGAGCCATATTAGGAGAAATTGACGAAGGTTCTATCCCGGGAGCCGCGATAGATCTTATTTTATTAAATCCGTCTTGACAAGAAATAATGTCGATAACGGCGTCATGCCAAACGAATAGAAAACCTCCGGAAGTCAAAGCTCCATAAAATTCACGAGCGTTAGGGATAAGGTCAATCGCGAAATAAGGCGTAGAATCGCTTGAGGAATCCGAAGAAGAAGTTTGGGACAATCTATTGTCAAATTCGTCTTTAAGAGTAAATATATCGCAGAATCCGCTGCCGTCATATGAAGAAGCGGGCAACTGCGGAGCTCTAAGCATCCCTCCGCAATCTTCGTCAGGACACTTGCCTGCGGAGGGCTCGACTAATCTGCCGCATTTTTCGCAAAAATATAATATACTTTCACAATTTGAACATCTGAAAGCAAAATCGTTAGAATTGCGCTTAATAGATATAACAGCCAAATGGCATACGGGACATGGATACTTGAAATTTGCCCCGCATATAGGGCAAAATCTCAAATCTTGAACGGGAAAGCCCTCCGGAAGCGCGTCAAGCATATTGCATTGACACTTAGGACATATATCTTCTCGTAAATTCAAAATAGACGCGCCGCATAAAGGACAAAATTTCAATTCGTCATCTTCTGAAAAATCTTCGGGAAGCGCTTCGGTCATATCGCAATTACATGCGGGACATATTTTATTAAAAGACATATCGACAACCCCTCTGATATTTTAGGATAATTTAACGTTCCAGCCGATTTCTTTTCTGGAACCGGAAAACATTCTGCATATACAAGCGTCCTGGGTAAGAGATATTTCAAATACGGCTTCGGAAGAGAATTCAGAACTGTCTGCAAAATCTTGCCGGCATATCGCGACGGCTAAAGTCTCCGGAGTCTCAAACAGTTCGGATTCGGCAATAAGACTTAAAGACGCTCCGCCGTTTTCAGAAAAAGGAGAAGATCTCATAATAGTAACAGGGAGAAAGACTTCATGCTCTCTTATTAAAGTTTCGTCTATAGATCCGCTTTCATCTTTTATTTTCAAAGTCGCAAATGAAGTCTTCAAAAAAAGGTCTTTTCCTAAAACAGCCCCGTCTATAACCGCGTTAATTCGCTCAGAAGGCTCTAAGGAATCGTTCAATCTACCGTATTTAAACTTTTCCGAAGTCAAATTAGAGAATTTATCTCTCAAAGCTCCGCATATATTGACGCCTCCCAAGAGAACGCAAGCCGAAATACGATCGGGATCGACGCCTTTAGCTTTAAGAGATTCTCTAAGAGCAGAGATCGCCTGATCCATAACGGGGTCTATAATAACTTCAGAATATTTTTTGTAATTTAAAGCCATCTTAGTAAAAGAAGCTCCTGAGGGAACCTTTAACGTAACGGCTCCGTCCGCGGCAAATTTATCTTTTATCCTCTTGGAATATCTTAATTTATCGTCTCTACGCACATATTCGGCTCTTCCCCACATTGTTTCCCATAAATTCAAAAACTCTCCGGAAAGAGGATTAAGCAGCAATCTTTTCGTATTTGACCCCAAAACTCCGGCTATCAAAGAATCTATCAAATTTCCGGAAAGTTCTCTTGTTCCTTCTTTTATCATAAGTTTATCAATCGCGGAAATTATCAATTTTGGAACGCCTTTATTCCTATCGACGGACGCTACGGTAACTTTCGACGAATTTTCTCCGATGTCTATTATGGCTATTTGCTCTCCGTCGGGAATTTCCGCCAGTAAATTTTTCTTATTCGAGGCAAAATAATTTATTGCGGCTTGAGGTTCAGAAATAAACGTTATCTGTTCGATAGAAGGATGCTCTTCATCGGAGAAAGAAGCCAATAAAGCTCTTGAAATTATCGCCTTATAAGCTTCGCATTCTTCTTCTGAGCTCATAGGCGGATAAGTGATCGCGAATTCGGGAGCGTCGAAGAACTCATTCATCCTGAACCCTGCCGGAATCTCGGTTCGCCTTTCGGCAAATAAACCTTTAGCCCAAGCTTGGATTTTATCCATCAAAACGGAAAAAAGCCTGCGAAGCAGATATTCGTTCGTCCATTTACCGTTATACTTTACATATCTTTCTATTCCGTCCATAATGTCGGATCGCAAATTCAGTACGGCCGCAAGGTTCTGCTGATTTAAAATAGCTTCGTCTCTCATTGGAGTCTTGGCGATTATGTTCAAAGCTTCGTCTCCAAAAAAGAAATCGCGTTCGTTGACGTCCATAACCATAGCGCAGGAAAATCTATCGCCGCCTATTTTTTCTACAAAACCTTTAGACTTTCCAAAAACAGGATTTCCTTTAGGCCATCTGGCGCGTATAGAAACGTTGTTATCTCCTAAATCTATAGCTAAAGTCAAAGTTTTTAAATTTTTAGGACGCGCGGAAGGAAGCTTGCAGATTTTAACGTCTAATTCTTCTTCAAGCCACTTAGAAGCGTTCTGCGAAGGAGGAAGAGTTTTCAAGTCGGTAATTTTCATGGGAATCGACGCAAACTCCCCAACTTCCACAGAATTTACATCAGGATTTGAAACGGATTCTACAAGATAACCGACAGGAGAATCAAAACAAAACGTTCTCTTGACCGAAGAATTGTTATAAACGTAAAAATTTTGACAATTAACTCCGCTTGGAAAAACTATACATGGACTTCCGGCGACCCACTTTTCCGAAGTTACGACGACTCTTCCCGAAAGCGATAAGCGAATTTCTTTTTTATTGTTTTTCTTCCAAATTCTATTGGGATCTCTAGACGCATTGTCCAGAATAAAAATTATATAGCCTGAAGGTTGACTGGACGAATCTAGCGCGACAAACTCAAAAAGACCTCCTATCGTCTTAGAAGACTGAACGGATACTTTTTTTTCTTCAATATTCTTTCCGGCAAAAGCAATATTTGACGCGGAAGAAATATCGCATTCTATATTTACTACGCCGCCCGACAAATGATTAAACTTAACAATAAAAGAACCGTTTTCAGGAAGTTCGATCCGTTTTTGCGGCGGCGAAACGACGTCTTTCGATAATACCGGATCGGAAATTCTACCGCTAGATCTTCCGCAATAAGGACAATAAGACGAAGTTAAGCTGCCGTCGGCACACCATTTACAGTTTTCCGATTCTCCAAAAGCTTTCATTGAACGCAAAACCTTCCAATAAATTAAAAATTTACGGTTAATCCCAGAACCTAACGTGAAAATATTTATAAAATTAAATTTTGTTTGAATAATCTTCTATATATAACTACTACAAAATTTAATAATAAATAAGTTGTCTTAATATTTGTTTATTCGATGTTAACGAGCGTCAACCTTTATTTTTATAAACTCCAAATAATTCCCGAATATTTTTTGCGGAAACTTGCGAAACATTATAAGAATACCGGTTTCAAAGTAACTGAGTCTCCTTGTACAAAGACTTTAAGCCACATCGCCCCATGATTTTTGCCTGCGGCTCCAAGGATTACGTCGGCGATATTCCGTCCGATACTTTGAACGTCATATTCATGATGATGACCTGATAAAACGGTTATCTTCAAATTAGACTCGTTTATAATCGCAGCCGCCTCGGCGTCCATTTTATCGAATGGATGTCTTTCCGAACCTCTTAATCCAAGATGGGCTATTATAAATACGGCTCGAAATTTTTGTCCGCAAGCCAATATTTCTTTAAGCCATTTTTTCTGTTCGGAGGACATGGACAAGCCGGCGGAATCCATTACTATAAACAAAACGTTTTTATGCGTAAAGTAATAATAATCAAGCATATTTCCGCGAACTATTTTTTTCTTTGCAACTCTATCCCGCCATCGTTCGTTGAAAATATCGGCGGCGTTTTTCAATACGTCATGATTTCCTTTCGTAACGAATAAATCTAAGCCCGCGTTCCGAAACGGCAAATAAACAGACTCGTCGAATATATCCCACATTCTATTTATAGCTTCGTCGGAATCTTGAGACGAATAACTTGTGTGAATCATATCTCCGCAATGAATGACAAAAGCCGGATTAAAACGTATTATATCTTCCGTAATCTTTAAAGAAGACGGAAAAGCTCTATAAGAGCCGTCTGTCTCTTTTATCAAATGCGTATCAGAAATTACGGCGAAAGCAAAATCGTTTTCAGACGCGGCGAATAGCCTCGCCGAAACTAAAACAAAAAGAAACGATATAAAAATAATTTTAAAAGAGAACTTCATAGTTTATTTTTTTTATCTCCATTCTTAATTGAAGAGGAATAGTAATCGGATATAATTCCGGCTGATTTTTTCACTAGCGCTAGACTGTTATAATAATCTATTTTCGCTTGTATTTGAGCCACGGCAGATTCTCTAAAAGCTCCTATGACTTGATCTACTTGTTCCAATTCGGCTAAACCTCTCGCGTATTTCTCAAAAATTCCGCTTAAATTTTTCCTTGCTTTTTCAACGGTGTTTCCGGAAAGCAGATATCGTTTTTTAGCGGATTCGAAGGCGTTGACAGACTGTCTGACTTCCCTTATTACCGTTCTCCTGAGATTTTCTCTGCGATGTTCCAAAATGAGAAGGTTATCCTTCTCAATATTTAGATCCTCTTTCCTCTTGCCGGCGTCAAAAATAGGAATTGAAACTGAAAAACCTACGGACAATTCAGGCTTATTTTCATAAAAAAAACGTCTCCATAATCCCGCGATATCTACCGAGCAAGGAGCCCAACCATATGAAACCGAAACGGAAGCGGAAGGGCCTCCGGCTTTTTTAGTCTGAGAAATAATTACCGACTGCTTAAAAATAGCGTACTCTATTTGAAGAAAATCGCGCCTATTTTCAAAAGACTTTTTTACTAATTCCCTTTCGTCCAGCATTATTGGAATAAATTTCAGATTTGTATCGGCGACAAGTTCGGGCGACGGTTCGGAACCTATCAACCAAGCGAAATCCTCCAACCTCAAGTCAAGTTCTTCCCTAGCTTTTACAAGTCTCTGTTCAGAGTGAGTCAAAAGAACCGTAGCTCTTGAGAATTCGCCTCCTAAAGGATCTCTCGCGTTTGAAAGAGATAAAAGTTTTTGATAATAATAAAGTTCTTGTTGATGTATGGAAAGCTGAACCTGAGCTTTTAAAAGATTATTAAATGCGGTTATCGCGTTATAAATAACGGAATCCTTTATCAACTCGGCATCCGTTTTGGCCTGGGCCAAGTCCACAAGGGCCTTTTCATAAGCTTTTTCTCTTGTTCCAGCAGACAAAATCACGTAAGAAGCGTTAAAAGCGGAGCTTGGCGTATAGGGACTGCTAGTTTGGTTTTCATAATTATAAGAATATGAAAGGCCTCCGGAAGCGGTCAATTCCGGAAGAAAATCCGCTTTAGCCTTATTTAACTGAGAATCGCTCTGTTTTAGCTTTATAAGAGCTATCGCTAATTCAGGATCATAATCTAAAGCCATTTGGATATATTGAGCTATTTTCAAAACGTTTTCTCCGTTTTTTTCATCTCGCTTAGATTCCATAGGCACAGTCATATCGCTTTTCGCCTCCGGAGGCAAGATTTTGCCTTCGTTTTCCACGTTTGGCAGAGCTCCTTCTTTAATACCGTCGACGGCGGAGTCGCCAGTCGCGGAGGGCAGACGAATAGGAAATACTCTCGGTATTTTCCCGAAGCCTGCGGAAGAATTTTCTGACGCTGAAGCTAAACATGGACAGATCTGAAAACAGCATAAAAATAAAAAAAGAAAAAATAATAATTTCATGACGAATTTCCAAAATAATTTAATTTAACTGCTTAATATGACGAAATTATTTCAACTCTCTTTTAAAATTATATTTATCGGAATCCTTAAAAGGCGATTTAGTCAGATAAGCTTTATATATATCGTCCAAAGACGCGGCGTTTAAATTGTATTCCAAATCTATAAGAAAGCCGAACGCCGATATTTTAGCAAGTTTATCCATATGCTGAAAAATTGCTAAAGGTTTCCCGGAGACTCCCGAGATATATTCTCCCCGATTAAATATTTTTACCTTAAATCCATCTGAAAACAAGTCGGAACCGTCAGATAAAAAATGAGGCGAAGTTATTCTGGAATAAAAAACGGGCGAATAAGAAAAGACGGTATATACGGAAGGCATACGCGCGAACTCGCTTCTATATCTCATATTAAGAAAATCGTCTTCATATGAAGCGACCGCAAAAGTAAATTTAAGCGAATCAAGGCAATTAAGAGCAAGCGAATTCAAAGAATATAAAAAATGCCCCGCCGAGAGAACGGCTCTAGACGGCATCAATCCTAAATGTCCTAAATTATCGACATGCCACCTAGTAAACCCGGACGCAAAAAATGAATTAACCAATATTTTAAAGCCGGATAAACTTCGTTCAGGAATAAAAATATCTGGAGCTAGTATAACTTTATTTTTTGGATAGCCGTTTAACCGCTTCGTTAAATCTTTCACGGTTAAGTCAAGAGAACATCGTACAATTATAAAGTCAGGTTTAAAAAGCCTTATAATCTCAGTCGAAAAATAAGAGGAAAGTTTTAAAAACAAAAGCGGTTCATGTGAATTTCCAAGAGCGCTTGTTCTTTCTAAGGACGCCGCGCTTCCTTTCGTACCGTTTTTAAACTTTGTCTTCCGCAGCTTTAACTCAGAATATAAATTTTTCTCTAAACAACGCTTTTTGACGCCGAATAAACGAGCGTTTTTGCCATATGCTTCATATATTTTTCGCAATCTATTTTTCAATCCTTTTAAAAAAGGAAGCGGTCGTCCGGCGATATAAATATCTAAATTTTCTCTCAAAGGAGCGTCGAACAATTTAAAAGAACAAGATTCGCCTTTATGCGCCGATTCGACTCTAGAATTATCGCGCGTCAAATCTTCAACGTATAAAGAATCCGTTTCTTCGTCGTTCTTTCGTATAAATCTAACTAAATCTCCGGAATGCAAATTTTCAGATAGAACTTTTATAAAAGCTCTATCAGAGGAACATTTCGAAATTTTTCCGGCAAAAAGCCCAACGCATGGAGACTCTCCGGAATTAACGATCTGCCCTATTTCCCCCGCCAAATAATAGTCCGTTTTTTTTCTCGAAAAATTTTCATCCGTTTCGGAACGGCCTAAATCGGCTAGTTCCCGCCAGCGGCGTACGGCTCTAGCCACATATTCGCAGCTTTTCATTCTTCCTTCTATTTTTAAGGAAGTAATTTTCAATCGTTTAAAATCCTGAATAAAACGCGACGCGTCTAAATCGCATGTCGATAAAAAACGTCTTTCCGTCCCGCAATGTTTCCAAAGACGTCTGCAAGGCTGAACGCAAAGTCCTCTGTTTCCGCTCTGTCCGCCTATTCTCCCGCTCAATAAACATAGCCCCGATAAAGAAAAACAAAGAGCTCCATGGACAAAAATTTCAAGTTCCATATCAGTTTTAGCGGATATTTCTTCTATTTCCTTAACGGAAAGCTCTCTTGCAAGAACGACTCTTGAAAAACCAAGAGTTTTTAGAATATTTACTCCGCAGGAATTATGAATCGCCATTTGAGTGCTGGCATGAAGTTTCATATCAGGAAAATATTTTTTCAGCAGCAAATAAACTCCTAAGTCTTGAATAATAAAAGCGTCTACTCCGGTATCGGCTATAGCCTCCGCGGCTTTTAAGACGGAGCGAAGTTCATTTTGTTTAATTAGGGTATTAAAAGCCGCGTATACTTTTATTTTTCTCTTGTGAGCGTATTCGGTCATACAAGCTAAATCTCTATATCCAAAATTTTTAGCTCTTTGCCTGGCGTTAAAAGCGGAGACCCCCGCATATACTGCGTTAGCTCCGGCTTCGCATGCGGCTAAAAAAGCTTCGGGACTTCCGGCCGGAGCTAAAATTTCAATCGTCATACAAATCACCTCGAAAAATACATATATTAATTTTCTTGCGAAGTTTCTATCTACCTTTTTGCCAACGTCGTAGAATTTGCAAAGGAAATAGAAAAAAGGGCAAGAAATGAAAATAAAGAAAAAATTAAACTGTAGATAGTTTATTATATATGAGGAATTTCTTATTATGATCGAACATAAAGCCAGAATATGGTCTCGTCCTTTCGAAAATAAAGCCTACGGCTGGATCTTTTTAAACGGGAACGTAAATAAAGAGGAAGATCTCGTCAATATGTGCCTTAAAAGGATACAAAATCCTGAAACATTTGTAGAAAGCCTCAATAAAACAAAAAAAGTTTTATTAGTTACGGCAGCTTTCCAAAAAGGACATGAACATCATGACAGACACCTTATAGAAAGCTTTGAACATATAGGAATAGACGCTAAATGGGAAAACGGCAACCCTCAAAATATTCAAAATCTTTCCGTATGGACAATGTTCAACGACTTTAAATATAAAGAACCTTGGCTGTACAGGCGTTATACCGAGAAACAAGATCAAATCAAAGCTTTTAAACAGGACTATCTTATTAAAAACAGCAAATATGTCGAAACGGCCCATGAAATAAATAAGTCGCTTACAGCAAAATATCCTCATCTTAACATGTTCGAACTATACCATATAGACGCATATGAGCAGGATAAGACTCTATTTACTCTTAACTATAGCT
>CASEKF010000033.1 GCA_949288455.1 uncultured bacterium | reverse complement strand
CTCCTTATTTTGCGTTGTATTTTATCAAAAAAAGACAGAATAACATTAAGTTCTGTCTTTTTTTGATAAAATATCTAATTTCCGTTAGGAAACCTGCTTTTGTATTTTTTCCGCCTTCTTTTTTATATTCGAGCTGTATACCAAAAGAGCCTTTTCTTCTTTTTTCGCCGCTTTTTCCGTAATAATACACTTGTCAACCTTGTTCAAGGATGGGATTTCGTACATTACGTCCAGCATAAACTCTTCGATTATGCTTCTTAAGGCTCTTGCTCCGGTTTTTCGTTTTTGAGCTTCCGAAGCTATATATTTGATAGCGTCTCTCGTTATTTCCAGTTTTACGTTCTCAAACGACAGCATTTTTTTATACTGTTTAATAAGAGAATTTTTAGGCTCTGTTAATACTTTGGTCAGCATTTCTTCGTTTAGAGGATGAAGGGGAGCCGTTATAGGAAGTCGTCCTATAAATTCCGGTATAAGACCGAATTTAAGAAGATCTTCGGGCATTACGCCGGAAAGTATATCGTCTTCTTCTTTTTGCTTCTGAGTTTTTATATTGGCTCTGAATCCAATCGACTGTTCTTTGATTCGCGTTTCTATTATCTTTTCTATGCCTTCGAACGCTCCGCCGCATAAGAAAAGTATGTTAGTCGTGTCTATCTGCAGGAAATCCTGATGAGGATGTTTTCTTCCGCCTTGAGGAGGCACGTTTGCGATAGTCCCTTCTAATATTTTTAAAAGAGCTTGCTGAACTCCTTCTCCGGATACGTCTCTGGTTATAGAAGGATTATCGCTTTTTCGCGAAATTTTATCTATCTCGTCGATATAGATAATCCCACGTTCCGCTTTTCTGATATCATAATCGGCGTTTTGAATCAGTTTTAGAAGTATATTTTCTACGTCTTCTCCCACATATCCGGCTTCCGTAAGAGAAGTTGCGTCCGCTATGGCGATAGGGACGTTTAAAATTTTAGCCAACGTTTGAGCGAGGTACGTCTTTCCGCTGCCGGTGGGACCTATCATCAAAACGTTGCTTTTTTGAAGCTCCACTTCGTTTGAAGGATCCTGTTTCCCGTTTTTTTCTAAATAGTTAATTCGTTTATAATGATTATAAACCGCGACTGACAAAATCTTTTTCGCTTTGTCCTGTCCAATAATATAGTCGTTTAAGATTTTGTTGATTTCCGCCGGTTTAAGTAATGCCGAACTTTGTTTATTCGTTTTCTTCCTTAGTAAATCTTCCTCTATCAGCTCGTTGCATAAATCTACGCATTCCGCGCATATATTAATTCCGACCGGACCGGCGATCATCTTAAACGTTTGATCTTGGGGCTTGCCGCAAAACGAACATCTGTGGAAGCTGCTATCGTCTCCAAAAAGATACATAAAACTCCTTAAGCTGCGAAACGTCGCTGCGTTATCGACTTTCTTTTGTTATTACTTTGTCGATTATTCCGTACTCTACCGCTTCTGCCGAAGACATATAATAATCGCGTTCGGTATCTTTAGCGACTTTTTCTAATGGCTGTCCGGTATGACGAGATATAATATCGTTTAAAGTCGCCTTAGTTTTTATTATTTCTCTTGCATGTATATCTACGTCGGTAGCCTGTCCGCCGATACCCTTTATCCAAGGCTGATGTATAAGGATGCGCGAGTATGGAAGAGAAAATCTCTTGCCGGGAGCTCCGGAACATAAAAGCAGAGCGGCGGCGCTGGCGGCCATTCCCAAGCATATCGTGGATACGTCCGGTTTTATGAGCTGCATACAGTCGTATATTGCCATGCCCGCAGTTACCGAACCTCCGGGACTGTTTATGTAGAGATCTATATCTTTATCCGGATCTTCCTGTTCAAGAAAAAGAAGCTGAGCTATTATAAGGTTTGCCAAATAATCTTCGATTTCGTCTCCAAGAAAAATTATTCTATTCTTTAACAGCCTGGAGTAAATATCATAGGATCTTTCGCCTCTTGCCGTTTGCTCGACGACTATGGGAATAAGATGCTGCATTCTCATGTCTGTAGCCATATTGCTTTGTCTCCTGTCTTTTTTTATGCTGACCTTCGCTTTTTGCCTCTTACGCTTTATTTATCGGCGTAAAGCTGCGGTAAGAAAGATGTCCTTGCCGTGAGCGCCCGTTTTAAAATATTACGCTTCGGCGGCGTCGCTTGTCTCGGCTTCCTGCTCGGAGGCTTCTTGCTTTTCTTCTTCGTTTACGCGCTTTGTAATATACGTCACGTCCGCGTTATCTACTACGAATTTTAGGGCCTTGTCTATTAGTACGGCCTCTTTGATTCTAGCGATTCTTCCCGACTTAATAAGGTCGTTTTTAAATTTTCTTACGTCCTTCGCCATTGAGCCTACTATAGACTTTATTTTTTCTTCTATTTCTTCTTCGGAGGTTTGTATTCCCTCTTTCTTGATGATGCTGTGCAGTATTACGTTGACGGTCGCGTATTTTTCCGCTTCGGGGCGCCTTGTTTCGGCGATTTTACGTATATCTTCTTTAGATATATTTTTGAATACGTCTATTCCTTGGCGAGTATACGATTCTGCCATTCTATTTAAAATAATATTCAGCTCTTCTTCAATCAGAGTTTCGGGAAGATCCACTTTGATAGTTTCAGCCAACTTGTCTCCGGCCGCGTTTTTCGCGTTGGTCATTGTCCGTTCCTTAGAATTTTCTTCCATTCTTCTGTTTATGTCGTTGAGCATTTCTTCGTATGTATCATACTCGGAAACTTCTTTCGCAAATTCGTCGTTAAGCTCCGGAAGAGTTTTAGTTCTAATTTCATGAAGTTTGAATTTAAACGTAACTTCCTTGCCTTTTAAGGAAGAAGGATAATCGTCCGGGAATTTTATGTCGAATTCTTTTGATTCGCCTTTTTTAGCCCCCAGTATATTCGCGACGAAACCGGGAACAAATCCGGCTTCGTTTACGTACATCGAATAATTTTTAACGCTTCCTTCTTTAACTTTTTTGCCGTTGTGGAGACATTCGAAATCTACTAGAGCGTAATCGCCTTCTACAAGACCTCTGTCTTCTTCTATCGGAGAATATATCGCGGCTTGTTCCCGTAAAAAATCTACGGCTTTCTGTACGGCAGCGTCTTTTATATCGTCGCTTTCGACTTCAAGTTTAAGATTTTTGTAATCTTCGTCTTTTATATCCAGTTCCGGATATAAATCAAACGTGGCGTCGTATGAAAATTCTTTTTGAAGATCATAACTCTTGATGTCTATCTCAGGTTTAGATATAGCGTTGACATCCTGCTCTTTAAGAGCTTTAGGCAACGTTTCGGTTATTATATTTTCCATTACTTTAGTTCTGAGAAATGTCGGTTCTATCGCCCTTTCGGCTAATTTACGAGGAGCTTTCCCTTTCCTGAATCCCGGTACGGTTACATGCTTTATGGCCGAAGTTATTGCTTTTTCAGTGACGTTTTGAATCTCCTGAACGTCTACCGTTACTTTAAGCGTGCATGTGCTTTTTTCGCCTTTGGTCATATCAACCTTCATAATTTAATACACCTCTCGTATTTTGATTGTCTGTTAAAACATAAAAAAAACCGGACGCACCCGGCCACAGAACCGGAAATGTTCCATAATCCGGCTTGAATTATTCTTTATTTTTTTACATTCCGCATTGTTTGACATAAAATATCTTCGACCTGAACCGATATTTTCGCTTAGTCGCCGCGGATAAGCTTTTTATTATGGTTTTTATTAAAAAAAATAGCCGCGTTCGCCGGCGGCCCAACAATATGCTCGAAGGCGGCGTTTTCTGCGGTTCGCTCTTCGAAGCCAATCCCCTAAAAGATAAATTGAATTTTAGAGGTATTTTTTGCGGCTTAAATATTCGTAAATTTCACTTGAGTTGCGTTCCCGATAGCGTCAAATTGACGAATGTTATTTTGAGCCGCTTTATTCGCTAAGGCTTTAAGCTGATTTTAAAAGAGCCTTATGCCCCAAGTATTTAATTGACTATAAGAGCGGAAGAAGGGATTCGAACCCTCGACCCCCGCCTTGGCAAGGCGATGCTCTAGCCGCTGAGCTACTTCCGCGTAAAAATTTTAATATTTGAAATTAAGCTTGCATAAGCTTTAAATCTTATAACCGTCATCGATCATAATGGGCGAGAAGGGACTTGAACCCCCACGACCTAAGCCACTAGATCCTAAGTCTAGCGCGTCTGCCAATTCCGCCACTCGCCCTTTAAATTTTGAGCGATGGGCCATGAGGGGCTCGAACCCGCGACACCCTGATTAAGAGTCAGGTGCTCTACCAACTGAGCTAATGGCCCAAAATAACTAAGATAGGCCGTGCAGGATTAAAACCGGCTACGCCCGTAAGAGCCGCTTTATCTTGAATACTAACGACGACTCGCAATAATAATAGGTCGTACAGGATTCGAACCTGTGACACCCTGATTAAAAGTCAGGTGCTCTGCCAACTGAGCTAACGACCCTTATGAAAACAAAAATTAAACAATTAACGAAATTGCCTGACGGAAAGGTGAGCGATGGGATTCGAACCCACGACCTCCGGTTCCACAGACCGGCGCTCTAACCAGCTGAGCTACGCTCACCGCGTATCTAATGGCGCGGCCAGAGGGACTCGAACCCCCGACCCACTGCTTAGAAGGCAGTTGCTCTAATCCACTGAGCTATGACCGCATTTTAATGGGACTCCCTATCGGGGCGAGAGGATTTGAACCTCCGACCCCCTGGTCCCAAACCAGATGCGCTAGCCAAGCTGCGCTACGCCCCGATTCATCTGCTTTATGGAAATCTTCCGTCGCAGTGATGTTATTATATCTTCCGTTTTTGAATTTGTCAATAGCTTTTTTATAAAATTTTGAGCTTTTTATCACTTCGCCGAATTTTGAAAATAGTTGAAAAATACTTTGCTCGTTAAATTGATTTTTGTTTATTCCTCGGCTTATTTTATATGACGTTATCAGACGCCTTTCGCCGATTCTTTCAATTATGTCGTTTAGACATAAGCTTTAGCCGTCAGTTAAAGGATATCGTAAAATATTAAAGAATTAAATGCAGTTAGCTGAAAAACGGCGTATAAAATGATATAGGCTGTTTTTCTTCTTTTAAAGCGGATAATTTGCAATATCGGAACGTGTTTTCAGCGTGAATAAAATCGTTTTTATTGCGGTCATTTGTTTTTATATTGACTGAGATATTTTCGCGCGTTTGTCCGCTTGGCCGAGAGGCATTCAACGTATGGAGGCTTTTGATGAATAAGTGTTATGACGTCGCCGTAGTCGGTTTGGGCGGAGTTTTGCCCGGCTGCGGAAATTTGGACGGTTTTTGGAAGCTTGTGGAAAACGCCGAGTCAGCCGTTAGGCATGTTCCGGCCGGAAGATGGGTTCTACCTGTCGAACAGGCGTTGTCAAGGGAGAAAGCTCCTGATAAAGCAGCGTCGGATATGGGTTGTTTCGTAGATACGCCCGATCCTTCACGCCTTAAAGCCGGAGCTT
This sequence comes from uncultured bacterium, assembly GCA_949288455.1. Lineage (GTDB taxonomy): Bacteria > Vulcanimicrobiota > CADAWZ01 > CADAWZ01 > CADAWZ01 > CASEKF01. Next base: position 60,505 of record CASEKF010000033.1, on the reverse strand, counting down.
TTTCAAAGGAAACGATCCTATCGTTTGATCCTCTGTTTCTGATAGCGATGGCTGCCGGACAAGATGCCTTCGCCGAAGTTAATTCTTCTAATATTTCTTTGGATAGAGCCGGAGTTATATTAGGCAGCATAGCTTTGCCTACCGAGACGGCGTCCAGGCTTGCATGCGAATTGGCCGAATCGGCGGATTCGGTTACGGTAAATCCCTTAAATTCTTTCGTTAACTCCTTTACCGCTATTTCTCTTGCGAAATCTTTAGGTTTTAAGGGGGAAGCTGTTACTTTAGACGCCGCATGCGCTTCATCCCTTTACGCTATAAAACTTGCATGCGATCGACTGACTTGCGGAGAAGCCGATCTCATGCTGGCAGGAGGAGTCTCGAGGCCGGATTGTATGTATACCGCCATAGGTTTCACTCAGCTTTCGGCTTTGTCGTCGGACGGAATTTGCGCTCCTTTTGACAAAAAGGGCAAGGGACTCGTCATAGGAGAAGGAGCCGGAATCGTGGCTCTTAAAAGGTTTGACGACGCTCTTAAGGACGGAGACAGAATATATGGAATCATTAGAGCCGTAGGGTTGTCAAACGATATTTCCGGAAGTCTTTTGTCTCCTTCTTCGGAAGGACAGTTAAGATCTATGAAAAAGGCTTACGAACAGACCGGCTGGTCTCCTTGGGACGTAGAGCTTTTCGAGTGTCATGCCACCGGGACTCCGGTAGGAGATAGAATTGAGTTCGACAGTTTAACCGCGCTTTTTAACGCTTATCCTTCAAATAAAAAACGTCATGTCCTCTCCAGTTCGAAATCAAATATAGGGCATTTGCTCACCGGAGCCGGAGGAGCCGGAATTTTGAAAGCGCTTCTTTCCGTCAACCGTGGCCTTTTGCCGCCTACGGCTAATTTTGAGGATCCTTCCGTGCCTCTTTCATGTTCGCCTTTTGAAGTTTTGAAGAAGGCTGAAAAATGGGATTCTATTCATAAAAAGGCGGCTGTCAGCGCTTTTGGATTCGGAGGTATAAACGCTCATTTACTCGTTGAAAATTATGTTCCGAGCGAACGTAAAATATATTCTTCCGTATTTTTAAAACCTTCCGTAAAAGTCGCCGTGATTGGTTTGGCCTTGAGAACCGGAGGAGCAGATAACGCGTATGAATTTGAATCTGCGCGAGCTTGCGGAGAGGAAGACGGGGCTCGTTTTATGAATCCGACTAGAATACCTTACGGATCTTTTAGAATTCCGCCTAACGAACTTAAGGAAGCCTTGCCTCAGCAAAAAGCCATGTTGTTTACGGCTAAAGAAGCCGTTGTAGATTCGGGAGTTTCCGAAGACGAACTTAAGGACGGAGGAGTATTTATAGGAATAAGTTTTGATTTTTCCTCTACCGATTTTTACGTTAGGTGGAAAACCGGTAGCGATCGTTTTGCTCCGCCGTTAAACGCTAACAGAACTATGGGTTCTTTAGGAAGCATAACTGCCAGCCGAATAGCTCGGGAATTTAAGTGCTCTAATTCTTCTTTTACGATGTCGGAAGCGGAGACAGGAGGTTTAGCCGCGGTCTCCGAAGCGGTAAGAGCCTTGTCTTTAGGGGAAATTTCTCTGGCCGTCGCCGGAAGCGCAGATATGGCGTCGGATGATCGCGCGGCGTTCGCTAAAAGAAAAATATATTCCCAAAAGATTAATTTTCGAGACTCCGCCGTCGCTTTCGTTTTGAAACGTTTCGACGACGCCTTAAAGGACGGAAATAAAATTTACGCGGTGATAGACGGCGCTGTCGTCGACAATGCTTCGTTAGTTCCGCAGTCTTTAGAAGCCCTTTCTTTCGGCTGCTGCGGAGGAGCTTTAGAGCTTGCGCTGCAGTGTCTTTTTTTGAAAGACAGATATCGCTTTTTCGGCTCCTACGCTCTTAGAAACAGAGCCGACGAACCTTTGAAAACGGAGGTTTCTGCCGTAAATATAAATGGGACGTCGCGAAAAATTTTTATCTCCGAAGGAGCCGCAAAACCGGAGCATATACACCGCTTCCAAAAGAAAGAGATTTTCTTCTTTTCAGGTTATTCGGAAAGCGAGTTAAAGAAAAAACTTCAAAAGGCGGCTGATTTTATGGAAAATTCGGCTTTTAGCTTTAGTCAAGCCGCTCGTTTATTTTACGAGAGCGAAGAAATCGGCTCCGGAGATTTGAGGTGCGCCGTAGTTGCGGAAAGCGCCGCGGAACTAAGGAATTTGGCTGATCTTTTTCCCAAAACGTCTTCCTCTATTTTTATTGGCAAGCCCGATCCTTCTTTAAAAGGCAAGTTAGCTTTCGTATTCCCGGGCTCGGGAAATTATTATATGGGTATGGGCAGGGAACTTGCCTTAAGATTCCCCGAAGTGATGAACGTTCAGGATAGAGAGAATATGAGGCTTAAAGACCAGATCCTTCCGGACATATTCTGGAGCGGAATGGATGCCGAAGCCGTAGCGGATAATCATCCCGCTCTGCTGCAGGGCCAGACCGCAATGTCTTCGATCGCTTCGGACGTATTATGTTTTTTAGGCGTGAAGCCTGACGTTTCAATAGGTTATTCCCTCGGCGAAATGGCCGGAGTAACGGCTCTAAGGGTTTGGAAAAGCAGGGACAAAATGCGAGAGAAGATGCTCTCTTCGTCTCTTTTTACTTCCGATTTAGCCGGAGATTTTAACGCGGTCAAAAAAACTTGGGGAGTTTCGGAGAAGATTAATTGGCTCATAGGAGTAGTCGCGGCTCCGCCTGATAAAATTAAATCATTGCTCAAAGACAGAAAAAAAGTTTATCTTTTAATAATAAATACTCCTGAAGATTGCGTTATAGGAGGAGATAAAAATGAGGTTTTAAGATTGGCAAAAGATTTAGGCTGCGAACTTTTGCCTATAAAGGGAGTCACCTCAGTACATTGCGAGGTTGTGAAGCCGGTGGCGGACAAATACCGCGATTTGCATTTTTTCCCCGCCGATAACCCTGAACAAATATCTTTCTATAGTTCGGCATGGGGAAGATGTTTCGAACCTACGTCGGAATCGATAGCCGATGCTATTTTGGCTCAAGCTTCCGATACGATTGATTTCCCTGCCGTTATAAATCGAGCTTACGAAGACGGCGTTAGAATTTTTATCGAAGTAGGCCCGGGCAAGTCTTGTTCCAGAATGATAAACGCTATATTGAAAAATCGGCCTCATCTCGCCGTAAACATGACTAGGGAGGGCGAATCGGAAATAACTGCGCTTATTACGCTTTGCGCTGAACTTTTCGTCTTTGGCGTCAATTTTAATCCCGAGCCTTTATTTGATCGCCGCGTTCCTTCTCTAAAATCCGGGATGATCGTTTCGCTCGCTCCCGAACCATTTTTAAAAAGAGCCGAGAAATTTAAACTGGACGCAGCCGATCGAACGGGCTCCGTCGCGGATAAAGCGTCTCGCGTTCGCGCTAATTATAAAGAAAAACTTCCTCTTATCGCCTCGAATAATAGAGATTGTCCTTCGCCGAATCTTATAAAAGATCAATCTGCGGATATTAACGTCAAGAGAGATTTAAAAACCTGCAACGTTGATGAACCTTACGTTGATACGGATGCTTTGTTACGGATTCTAACCGCTCAGAGCAGGGCTCATTCAGAATTTTTAACTTTATCGTTCGAGCTGACGTCTTCTCTATTGGCTTTGTCTTCTTTACGGCCGGGTATTTTGGAACAGACGTTTCCGGAGCCGCTTCATATTTCGGCTTGCGAACATATTGACTCGCCTTCGGTAGCAAAAACAGTTTTTATGGATAGAGAGAGCTGCATGGAGTTTGCGGTAGGCTCTATAGGCCGTGTCTTAGGAGAAAAATTTGCTTTTATAGACTCTCATCCAACCAGAGTCAGACTTCCAGACGAACCCTTAATGCTTGTCGATAGAATCATAAGCGTAGAGGGAGAGCCTATGTCTTTGACTTCAGGAAGAGTCGTTACCGAGCATGACGTTTTGCCCGATCGTTGGTATTTGGATAACGGAGTTATACCGACTTGCATAGCGGTAGAAGCGGGGCAATCCGATTTATTTCTTTCGGCCTGGCTTGGTATCGATAAAATAACGAAAGGATTGGCCGTTTATAGACTTTTAGACGCTAAGATATCTTTTCATGGTTCTTTGCCTTCTCCCGGAGAAACTATTCGTTATGAAATAAATATAGAAAGGTTTTTTACTCAAGGATCAACTTGGCTGTTCTATTTTAATTTTGAAAGTTTTGTTTCAGGCAGAAAGCTTTTGTCTATGACAAACGGATGCGCGGGCTTTTTTACGCGGGAACAGCTGGATTCCGGCAGAGGACTTATACGTACCGGACTTGATTTGAAGCCTGTAGCCGGAGTTTTAAAGAACGGTTTTGAATTTCCCGTGGAGATTATTTTTGAAGAAGCTTACGGAGATGCCGCTTTAAACGAACTTCGCAAAGGCAATCCGGGAGGTTGTTTTGGAGAGCTGTTTGAAAACCTCCCGATAAAACGGGTAGCGGCCTTGCCTTCTCATAAATATATGAAGCTTATTGACAGAGTAGTGTCGCTTTCGCCCTGCGGCGGAAAATATTCTCTGGGATCCATCGTTTCCGAACTTGATATTCATCCTGACGATTGGTTCCTGGTTTGTCACTTTTCAGACGACAATGTGATGCCGGGCACTTTGATGTACGAGTGCTGTATGCATACGTTGAGGTTTTTTTTAATGAGAGCCGGTTTTGTCGGGGAAGCTTCGGAATGCCGCTGGGAGCCTGTTCAGGGAGTTTCAAGTTCTTTAAAGTGCAGAGGGCAGGTCACGGCTTCGACTAAAAAAGCTTCGTTTAAAATATCGGTAAAAGAAATCGGATATAATCCTTATCCTTACGCTTTAGCTGACGCTTTAATGTACGCCGACGATAAGCCTGTCGTAGAAATGCTCAATATGTCCATTCAATTAACCGGAAGCGGTAAGCAGAAATTAGAGGCAATATGGCATAACGTTTCCGCGCCTTTTAAAGCTGAAATCAAAAAGGCGGCGTATGATAACGAATCTATAATGGAGTTTGCCGCCGGCAAACCTTCAAAGGCTTTTGGAGACAAGTATAAACCCTTTGACGAAGATAGAATTATCGCTAGGCTTCCAAGACCTCCTTATAAATTTTTGGATCGAATAGTAGAAGTTTCGGGCGAAAAATGGGTTTTAACCGCTCCGGCTTCGGCTGTCGCGCAATATGATATATCAGGAGACGAATGGTATTTTGACGAATCTTCTTTAGATTCCATGCCTTTTTCCATCCTTCTGGAAGTCGCTCTGCAACCTTGCGGTTGGCTGGCCGCTTATCTCGGTTCGGCTTTGACTTCTTCGGAAGATCTCTCGTTTCGAAATTTGGGCGGAGAAGCCAGAGTCATCCGCGCGGCGACTAGGAATACCAAACTGTTGGAAACTAAAGTTGTTCTCGATAAAGTTTCTCAAGCCGCCGGAATGCTGATTCAAAATTATTCGCTTAAAGTTTTCGATGAACGCGGCTTAGTATATGAAGGAACGACTTATTTTGGTTTCTTTTCGAAAGAAGCTCTTAAAAATCAGATAGGCATAAGGGATCTAGATATCCCTTCTCCCGGAGTTTCTCATGGTTCTGTTTTTAAGGGTCCGTATCCTTTCGGTTCTCCTTTTCCCTCTAAAAAGTTGGGAATGATAGATGAAATTTCGGCTTTTTATCCCGACGGGGGACCTTTTGGCTTAGGACTCATAGAAGGCGTTTTGTACGTGGAGCCTGATTCCTGGTTTTTCAAAGCTCATTTTTATCAAGATCCTGTAATACCGGGATCTCTTGGTCTTGAATCTATGATTTCTCTTATGAAATATATGGCTGTCTATTTTGCAAAAGGAACTTCTGCAAATATTAGCGGTTTTTCGTCTTTGCTTCCTATGTCCTCTCACAAGTGGACTTATAGAGGGCAGATAATTCCTTCGGATTCCAGAGTTAAGGTTTTGGTATGGGTAAAATCTCGCTTTCTTGAAGAAGGAGTTCTGATATGCGACGGAATTTTGTCCGTAGACGGCAGAAATATATATTCTATGGAGGGTTTTTCGATTAAAATTAAGCGATAGACAATAAATAACGCTTCTTTGAAGAAGGTTTTTAACTTTATCTCGGAAAAATTATTCAAGTAATTTATCGTTTGGAAACATAAAAAAATGAAATTTTCTAAAGTATTTGTCGACGCTATAAGCTATCATTTGCCTTCGACTATCGTTATGACGTCGGATCTGGAGGAGCGGCTGTCTCATGTTTTTGAAAAGCTCCATATACCCGAAGGACAGCTTGAGGAAATGACGGGCATTTACGAAAGACGTTGGTGGGAACCGGGCGTAAGTTTAGCCGAATGCGCGGCTGAAGCCGGAGCAAAAGCTTTCGCTAAATCCTATGTCAGACCTGAGGATATTGAGCTGCTTATATACGCCGGAGTTTGTCGGGACAATTTCGAACCCGCTACCGCCACAGCGGCCGCCGATAGGCTTGGGATAGGGCGTAACGCTATGATCTTTGATCTGAGCAACGCTTGTCTTGGAGTTATTAACGCCGTTATAGAGATCGCCTCTCATATCGAGCTTGGACATATAAAAGCCGGAATGGTCGTATCGGCCGAATCAGCAAGAGAAATAAATGAAGTTACCATAAGAAAATTATCAGAAGGATCCGATATAGGTTTATTTCTCGCTTCAATCGCAGTCTTGACCGGAGGAAGCGGAAGCTCGGCTCTAATACTTACCGACGGAAGTTTTGGAAATAAAGATAGAAAACTTCTTTATTCCGCCTCTTGCGCCGCTCCTGAATTTAACAAGCTGTGTACTTGGGGAATGGAAAAGGTATCCGGAGAGCTGGAACGTATGTTTATGCTGACCGATTCTTCGGCTGTTCTCAAAAATGGGGTTGAGCTCGCGAAATTGACATGGAAAACGTTTTTGAAAAATTCGGGATGGAATATTGAAGACATAGACGGAACTATCTGCCATCAAGTAGGATTGGCCCATAGGATCGCGGTGCTGAAAGCCTTAGGTCTGTCTGTAGACAGGGATTTCGTTACGTATCCTTACTTAGGAAACATGGGTACCGTTTCTCTTCCGATAACTGCGGCTATAGCGGAAGAACGCGGATTTCTGAAGAAAAATATGAAAACTGCATTTATGGGCATAGGCAGCGGACTGAATTGTATGATGCTCGGATTGGAGTGGTAGCTCGGTGAATTTAAATAAAGTCTTGTATCCTTTTAAAAGTAATTTCTTGGATATTAATAAACTTAAAATGCATTATATAGACGAAGGGGCCGGAGAAGTCGTTTTAATGCTTCATGGCAATCCTACGTGGTCTTTTTTTTATAGAGACCTAATAAAACTTCTTTCGCATAAATATAGGTGCGTAGCTCCGGATCATATCGGGAGCGGACTTTCGGATAAGCCTTCTAAAGAACGCTATTCTTATGCCTTATCCGATAGGGCCGAAAATATATACGCCCTTGTTAAAAGTCTTAATATTAACGATTTAACTCTTGTGATGCATGATTGGGGAGCTTTAGTAGGCATGACTTACGCCGCTAGGCATCCTGAAACCGTCAAGAGGATAGTAGTCCTTAATTCGGCGGCTTTTGGCCTTCCCGACGGGCGCCCTTTCCCCTGGATGATAGCTTTGTGTAAAAATAATTTATTAGGGCCTCTTCTTGTTCAAGGTATGAATCTGTTTTCCAAAGGAGCCAATATTTTTTGCGTTAAAAAGAAAATGTCTGAAGACGTTAAAAATATGTATTTGTATCCTTATGATTCTTGGAAAAATCGTTATGGCGTTTTGGCTTTTATTTTAGACGTTCCTCTTTCGCCGGGACATGTTTCTTGGAACGTATTGAAAGAAACGGAGAAGAAACTTTCGGATTTTAATTCTCTTCCGGTTTTAATATGCTGGGCCGGACAAGATTTTGTGTTTGACAAGCATTTTTTTGAAAGGTGGGAAAAAGATTTTCCTAATGCGGAGATAAAGATTTTTCCGTATTCCGGCCATTATATTCTTGAAGATGCCGGAGAAGAGGCAGGCGGAGATATTCTTTCCTTTTTGGAAAGACATCCGTTGAAACATTAGCTTTGATTATTGAAATATTTTGCGTCTTGGGGTTTTCTTTTAACGTATTATGAATAATTTAAATAATATTAATATAGCGTCTTATCTGACGTCTATGGCAATAGAGCGTCCTCATGCTCTGGCCGTAGCGGCTCCTTGCAGTTATGACGAAATGGGCAGAACCGCTTATGCTCATTTGACATACAGACAGCTTAACGACGAGAGCGACAGGATAGCCAACGGTTTTGAGTCCGTAGGAGTGACTAAAGGCTCCAGAACGGCTTTACTGGTGAAATCGTCTCCCGTATTCTTCGCGATCGTTTTCGCGCTTTTTAAGGTAGGAGCTGTCCCGGTAGTGATAGATCCCGGAATTGGAATAAAAAGTCTGGGAAAATGTTTAGACGAGGCGGAACCGGAAGCTTTTGTAGGAATTCCCGCCGCTCAGATCGCCAGAATTATTTTTAGATGGGGCGGGAAAAAATTAAAACATATTATTACGGTAGGCAAAAAGTGGTTTTGGGGAGGATATACTCTTTCCGATATAAGAAAATTAGGATGTAATGCCGACGGATACGATATGGCGGTTCCTTCCGGCGGAGATGCCGCCGCCATACTTTTTACCAGCGGCAGCACCGGGATACCTAAAGGAGCCGTTTATACGCATTCTATTTTTGTCAGTCAGGTAGAATATTTAAAAAAAGTTTATCATATTCAGCCCGGCGAAATGGATTTATCTACTTTTCCTCTTTTCGCTTTATTCGGCCCCGCTTTGGGAATGACTTCAATTATCCCTGATATGGATCCAACGCGACCAGCCGGAGCTAACCCTGCGAAGTTAGTGTCGGCTATAGAAGATTTCGGAGCTACTAATATGTTCGCTTCTCCCGCAGTAGTAAATCTTTTAGGCAGGTATGCGGAATCGGAAAATATCATGCTTCCTTCTTTAAAGAGAGTCATTTCAGCCGGGGCTCCCGCTAGGCCGGATTCTCTTGAGAGGCTCCAGAACGCGCTTCTGGAAGGAGTCGATATTTTTACTCCTTACGGAGCGACAGAGGCTCTTCCGGTTTGTAATATAGGAAGCAGAGAAATTATAGAGACAGCCGGACAGAAAACGGCATGCGGAAAAGGCGCCTGCATAGGCGAGCCTAACGAAGGCATAATTTTGAAAGTTATAAAAATTTCCGACGATCCGATAGAAGAATGGAGCGATTCCCTTGAGTTGCCTGACGGGCAAATCGGAGAATTCGTAGTTAAGGGGCCGGTTGTCACCAGGGAATATTATAACAATAATCATGCGACAAAGCTTGCAAAGATATATGACGGAGATTCTTTTTATCATAGAATGGGAGACGTCGGTTATAGAGATTCAGAAGGCAAATTTTGGTTTTGCGGCAGAAAATCTCATAGAGTGAAAACTGAAAACGGGGATATGTTCACCATATGCGTAGAAGGGGTCTTCAACGCGCATAAGGATGTCTACAGAACCGCTTTGGTCGGCGTTCCGGACGGTAAATATGAAAAACCGGTTTTATGCGTAGAGTTGGAAAAAGACGCGTCTTCTTCTCAGGAAAAAATTTTATCTGACTTGAGAGATCTAGCGAAAAAATTTAAACACACCGAAAATATAGAAAAATTTCTTATTCATCCGTCTTTCCCTGTCGACATCAGGCATAACGCTAAGATCTTTAGAGAAAAATTAGCCGTATGGGCGGTGGGAAAATGAAAGTGCTTTTAACCGGAGCTAACGGTTTCCTTGGCGGAGCTTTGGCCAAACGATTGAAGGAAGAGGGACATGAGCTTTTTATCGCCGTTAGAAGAGATCCGTCTAAAGCTTTATCTTCGATATCGGATAGAGTTTTTATGGGAGATTTGTCTGACAAAAGTTATGTCGAAACATGTTTAGACGGCGTCGAAGCCGTGATTCATACCGCCGCTAAGCCTGGAATTTGGGGAGAGTATAAAGATTATTATTTAAGCAACGTCGTTTCTGTTCAGAATTTACTAGACGTTTGTTTGAAATGCGGAGTTAAAGTTTTCGTTTATACCGGGACTCCCAGCGCGGTTTTCGACATGAAGGATCAAAAAGGAATAGATGAGACGGCTCCTTATCCCGAGAAGTATTACTCTCATTATCCTAAGACGAAGGCTATGGCTGAGAAACTTGTTTTGAGCGCGTCTTCTCCCGATTTTCGAACGATTTCTCTTCGCCCTCATCTTATATGGGGCCCTGGCGACAGACATCTTATACCTCGTCTTATCGCAAGGGCAAAAGCCGGGACTATGACCTTGGTAAACGGAGGAAACAATATAATCGACATAACTTATATAGACAACGCCGTTATAGCTCATATTCTCGCGCTTAAGAAACTGGCGTCTTCAGAATGGTCAAAATGCGCCGGAAAGGCTTATTTTATAACCGACGGTTCTCCTAAGCCTCTTAACGAGATTTTAAACTCAATACTTGAGAAATTTAATTTAAGTTCCATTAAAAGAGATATCCCGGAGCCTTTGGCGTATGCCGCCGGTTCTTTATTGGAGTTTTATTACTTTATAAGCGGCAGAAAGGACGAACCGCTTCTTACAAGATTTGTAGTTAAGGAATTTTCATGCGATCATTGGTTTGATATAAGCGCGTCCGCGCGAGATTTCGGATACGTTCCGAGCGTCTCTTTCAACGATGGCTTGGAAAGGCTTAGAAGGTGGGCTTTTGAACATGGCTTGGTGTGATTGCTTTGAATTTGCTATAGACGGAAGATTACTATGCTCGATGAAACATTTTCTTTCCGCAGACGAAACGGAACGAGCTTTGAATTATAAAAACGCTTCTTCAGGGGAGCGTTTTATCATTTGCAGAGGACTTTTAAGAACGGTAGTTTCTAGATATATCGGCTGCGAGCCTCAGAACGTTAAATTTAACTATTCTATTTATGGAAAACCAGGAACGGACGGAGTTGAATTTAATATGAGTCATTCCGGCGGCAAATGTTTTATAGCCGTGTCAGATTTGCCGGTAGGAATAGATTGCGAAAAATTAGAAAGAAAAGATTTTAACCGTATTTCTTTTCGTTATTTTAGCCGAAGAGAATATGATTTTATCGCGTCTTCCCCTGATCAAGCCCAATCTTTTTATACCGCATGGTGCTTGAGGGAATCTTTAGCTAAAGCTAAGGGAATAAGCGTCTGGAAACTAATGTCGGAAAATATTATTTTTGATCTTGTACGATTGAAAGTTATTTATCCTTTAGAGTACAGAGATTATTTTTTTAAACGGATGCCTTACGGCGACGACTTTATGACAATAGTCTGTTCAGAGGACGAAGTTGAACCGGTTATTTATTTTCCGGATTTGCGCGAATTTTTAATTGAATCGCCGAATTGCATATAATAGCGGAGACATGCCTTCGATTCCTTGGATTTTCTGGTATTATGCGTCCATCGCCCGGCAAAAAAACGAATTTTTGGAGCGTATTTTATGAAGCTGTTTTCTTTGTCCGAACGAAATAATATTTTAATTAAACGAGTCGCGGCAATTCTTTTGATCGTTTTTGCGGCCGTTACTTTATGGATATCCTTTTCCGGATATTTTAAAGGAAATTTGCAGATATTTATGCTGTCGCCGGAAACCCCTTATTCTGATTCCGATTTTACCTTGATATGCGCGCTTAAAGACGCTGAGACTAATACGCCCGTTAACGGGGCTTTAGTTACCGTTAGTTTTCGCGATTCCGCGGGACTGATATTCGGGAAAGCCGAAGCTAAGTCTGATTCTTCCGGTTACGCGCTCTTGTCTTCGTATATACCTTCTTATATTTCGGGAGAAGCCGTATGCGATATTTCGGCGTATCATAGATTAGGCAACGTAAGTTTTAAAAAAACGTTTAAGATTGAATCGTCTAACAGAATAGTCATATCTACTAATAGTTCGAGCTATTCTCCGGGCGACGATATCGACGTTATATGCGCCGTTATATCTAAAACTCCGTCGATGGTAGAGAGGGATATCTCAATAAGTTTGCTAGACGAGCATGGAAGAATTTTATATTCTAATGCTTCTAAAACCTTATCTTTTGGCTGTTATATGGATAAAGTTCCCCTTGCTTCTATGCTTAGGCAGGGAACTTATAAAATAGTCGTTTCGTCCGGAGGAGTTTCAGCTTCAAAAAGTATCGGAATATCTTCCGTTCAGACCCCCGATTTAAAAATTAAAACGGAACTTAATCCTTCTTATTTTATGTCCGGGAAGACGACTAGAATTTCCGCTTTGCTGGAAGATCAATACGGAATGAGGATGCCTAATGCCGAAATTTCTTCTTTTATAACCGAAAAAACGGGAGATTCCATATTAGCTGAAAAACAAATTTCAGGCGTCACGGATTCTGCGGGAAAATTTGTTTTTGAGTATTCCCCTTCGGTTTATGAGAAAGATTTCTTATTGGAAAATTCCTTAGAGTTGACTTTAAATATAAAGGCTAAGCGCCTAGACAGTTCCTTTGCCGAGGCTTCCGCTTCCTATAAAATATCGGACGAGCCTTTTCTCGTATCTTTTATTCCCGAAGGCAATTCTCTTACTCCCGGAACTCCTAATCGTTTATTTGTTTTCACTTGTCTTCCGGATGGCTCTCCAGTTTCCGCAAACCTGAAAGTTAGGCTGAAAAACGGCGAGGTTTCGATTAAAAGCGATAAAGCCGGTTTAGCTGAGCTCGAAATTGATCCGGCTTTGGAAATCGGATCCGTGCCTATATTTGAAATAACTGCGCCGAACGGAGCGTTTCGCAAAATTCCTTTTGATTTTTCCGCTTATACTTCCGTGTCTTCCTTCTCCGTTCGTCTTTTAAATTCTTGTATGAAGGCCGGAAGCAACGCCGGTTTAAAGATTTATTCGTCTTCGGACGCCGAACCGGTTTTAATTTCTCTTTCTAAAGACGGAGTAATTGTTAAGTCAGATATGACGAAAGTTGAAATTCCAGAGACAAGTTTTGATTTTTTCATTCCTGAAGATATTGAAGGCGTATGCGAAATTATTATCCAAAGAATGGATTTGGAAGGGGTATTGGAACAAAAAGTTTTTCCCGTATATATAATGGGCATAGACAAGCCTCTTTTAAACGCCGAGCTCGCTAAAGACACGTTTAATACCGGAGAAAAGGCAGACGTGTCTTTTTATGCCAAAAACGCTGAAAAAGGAAGCGGAATGGTTTTTGCCGCTTTGTGCGACAATTCTTCATCCGGAATTGACGTACGCGACGTAAATGATTTCGGAAGAAATTTTGTAAATTATTTTAAAAAACGCCCCGTTTTCTTTAGAGAGTCTATGGACATCGGATCTTCTGAAATTCAGAGTATATGCCGGATCGTTTTGAGCGAATCTTACTCTAAAATTCCCGGATTTTATTTTGAAGATATTTATAAGTTGAAATCAGATAGAAGCGCCGAGGCAAAAATATCGTATTATAAGCGTTTATTTTCGTATTTTTTTAAAGTTTGTCTTGTAGTGTCTTTGTTAGCCTTTTTTGGTCTTTTATTTTACGCTTTGAAAGAATGTTTTGCGTCTCTGTTTTTTAAAAAGGAGCCGGATCCTTTTGACTCTGACGATATTCCGGGGGCTTTTATTTTTACTTTCGGGCTGCCGTTTATTTTATTTATCGTCTTTTTAACCGCGTTATGTTTAATGTCTATTAAGAGTATGGACGTAAGCGAATTTTTTACGTCCAGATACGCTCTGGCTGTCGACGCTCTCGCGGTATGTCTTTTATTCGTATATTTAATGTTTCTTGCCCACTTTCTTCATCGCCGGGTAAATAAGCCTGCCGATAGGGCGTTTATAAATATTTTGAGTTTTACCATCGTTTATATTTTTGCCGTTACTATCGCGGGTTTGCTGGTTATAATATCGTCTTTAAATTTATGGGATATATGGAATTATAGAACTCTATTCTCGTCAAATATTTTGATTTCGGAACTCTCGGTCATGTCGTTTTTGCTTTTGCCCGTTTTAACTTTAGTATTAACTTATTTAAAATTGAGCAAACCGGAGAACGAAAAAGTTTTCAGACCCGTTTTTTTAACGGGAATTCTTTTAGCGGCCTGCTTCATTTTTTTTATTTCTTATAAAGGTTACGCTCGTTTTTTATCTTCGACTCCTTTTATTTCCTCTTTGTCAGATCCAAAACCTCAAACTGCCTCGCTTATGCGGACTGAAACCGGAAACAACGATTTTGCGCGTTACGAACCGTTTTCTTCCGGAGAATGGATTGATTTTTTTAACGTTAAATTATCTCCTTCCGGTTCCGCGAAAACTTCTTTTATCGCTCCTTCCGCATCCGGAAAATTTTCTCTTATGGCGGCGGCTTTTACCGGGAAGGGAGTAAATTTTTCAGAGCCTGTCGATTTTGAAGTCAAACGTCCGTACAGCATAGCGTTCAACGCTTCTAGAACTATGTATAAAGGCGATAGACTAAAATGTTTTGCGAATATAAAAAATCATTCGAATTCCTCTGAGGAAATATCCGTCCTGATTAAAGGGGAGGGGATGATTAAGTGCGATTCTTCCTCGCCCTTTAAAATAAAGCTGATGCCTTATGAAACAATATCATTGCCCATATGGGTGTCGGCTGAGAAAGAAGGAAAGGGGAGGATTATCGCGTCTTTAAACTGCGGTTTTTATAGGGATTCCAAATATGAAAATATTACGATTCCCGCTCGGTACGCTTTAGACGAACGTTCTGCCGGAGGCAGATTTTCCGGATCCGTATCTCAGAGGATAAGATTTTCCGACGAAGAGCTAAAAACTATGGAAGGCATAGAGTTAAGCGTCTATCCCGGGATACTGTCTCATTATATATCATGTTTCGACTCTTTTGCCGACGACGATAGACATAATTGCATATATTACGTAAATATGATTAAGATATCTTCTTCCATTTTAGATTATCTTTCTTCTTCGTCTTCCGAATACATGAAACGATTTAAATATTCTTTGGCTTGCAACGTGCAAAACGTAATCTCTTACGGCGATCCTGACGGCAGTTTCGCCTTAACTCATAATTCAAAAGCCGATTTATGGATCACGTCTTCCGCAGTAGAAGCTTTAATTATGTCTAAAAAGCATATTTTCGTAGATCCTAAAATCATAGATTCGTCTGTAAAATGGATTTTTAACCTGCAGAAAAAGAACGGATCTTGGGAAGATAACGTAAGAATTACCTCAAAAGTTTTATATTCCTTATCAAAAAGCGGATATTCCGGTTCGCCGGAGTTTAAAAAGTCTCTGAATTGGCTTAAAAAAAATATTTTAGCGAGTAAGGATCCCTACGCTCTAGCTTACGCGGCCTTGACTTTTTATAAAATAGACGAGGAATTGACCGGTAAGATTGCCGGTCTTATCAATAAAAATGCTCTTCATACTCATGATATAGTTTGTTGGAACGCTCTGGAGGGATTATATTCGGCTCTGCCAGGCAAACCTGAAAACGTGCAGGCGACTGCGCTTTGTCTTAGAGTCCTTCTTAAATCCGGAGGTTATCGCGACGTTGTCAAGAGAGCGGTCGATTACATAATGCAGACCAGGCATAGGACTGGAATTTGGTATTCTTCTCCGGCTACGGCAGACGTTTTGGAAACTTTATCTTTGGTATTTGATAATAATTTGCCCGAAGGAGATATAAACGTAGGAATATCTGTAAACGACGCCTTATTTTACGCTACGTACAATAAAAAATATAACCGCATAGTGAATTTAAATTTAGATAAACGTCTTTTGAAAGCCGATAATATATTCAAGATTCAAATACCGGGCGAGATATCCGGCTCATATCTTTTCTCAATTAAGAACGACGAAGAAAAAGTCTTGCCGTCTTCCGACTTGAAAAATTTAAAAATATACTCTCATACTTCCGAAAGCGAGGTTTCTTTAGGCCAAACTATAAAGTATTCAGTTTCGGTAGTTAATTCCGGAGATACCGAAATTAGAAACCTTGTTTTGGAGATACCTTATATTCCTGGATTTTCGCCGGAACTGAGCTTTCTTGAAGATTCCGATATCGGCGGATATTTGTTCGATAACGCTAAAGTTACGATTTATATAAATAAATTGGAACCTAAAAGGCGATTGTCAAAATCTTTATATTTCAAATCCGTTCAAGAGGGCAGTCTTACCGTTCCTCCAGCTTCAGTTTACTTGTTAATGAACTCGTATGACAGAGTTTACGCTATGCCGAAAAAACTGAAAACGGAGAGTTTGAAAAAGGGGTCTTGATTTTTTCTAAAGAAGAATCAGAGAAGTTAAATTTTATTTATGAGAGGAATTTTATGCTTGATTTCCGTTTGAAGTCTCATCCTATTCTTTCTATAAAGGAAAAAGATTCTTTATCGTTTTTCTTTTCCGGCGAGAAGATTTCGGCTAAAGCCGGCGAGACGATTTCTTCCGCTTTGTTCGCGGCCGGCATAAGGATTTTCGGCGAGAAAAAAGGGCGGCCTCAGGGTATTTTTTGCGCTAACGGGCAGTGTTCTCAATGCTCCGTGATCGCAGACGGCAAAGTAGTAAAAGCCTGTATGACTTTAGTTAAAGAAGGTATGGACGTCCGTCCGTTTTTAAAGCCTGAGAGCCTTCCGGATTCCGTTTCGCCGCTTGAATTTAAGGATCCGATATATCTGTCAACTAAGGTTTTGGTTATAGGAGCCGGACCTGCCGGCCTATCATGTGCCGTCGAGCTTGCCGAGGCGGGAGTGGAAACTCTTTTAATAGACGATAAACCCGAAGCCGGAGGAAAACTTTTAATGCAGACGCATCCGTTTTTCGGATCAAAAGAGGAATGCTACGCGGGCGTAAGAGGTTTTGAAATCGCATCGAAACTTTACGAGAAGATTTCTTCTTACGACGAGATCAAATATATGCCCTCGGTATCGGCTATAGGGATGTTTAGCGACTTTACTGTGGGTGCAGTTTCGGATTCGGGGTATATCCTTATTAAGCCTGAATGCGTCGTAGTAGCTACGGGAGCGCGGGAAAAAGCTTTCTCTTTCCCCGGATGGCATTTGCCGGGAGTATATGGAGCGGGAGCTTTTCAGACTATTCTTAACAGAGATCTCGTTAAGCCCGCGGAAAAGCTTTTTATCATAGGAGCCGGAAACGTAGGACTTATCGCGGCTTTTCATGCTATGCAGGCGGGAATTAAGGTATGCGGCATTTGCGAGCTTGGGGCGGACGCCGGAGGTTACCAAGTACATGCCTTAAAGTTAAAGAGGCTTGGAGTCCCTTTTTACTTTTCTCATACCGTACAGGCCGCTTTGGGCGACGCAAAAGGAGTTAAATCCGTAGTAATAGCCGAAATAAAAGACGGTAAGGCTGATTTAAGTTCCAGTAAGAAAATTGACGCTGACGCCGTGTTGCTTAGCGTTGGCTTTCAAAGCGTCAACGAATTGTTCCTAGAGGGTAAGAAACTTAATTTTAACATATATTCATGCGGAGACGCAGCCGAAATAGCGGAGGCCGGAGCCGCTATGTTTAGCGGCAAATTGACTGCGCGTAAAGTTTTGCGATCTTTTGGCCAAAAAGTTGAAATTCCTGAAGATTGGCTGGAAAAATTTAACGTTATGAAAAGCAGACCGGGAAAAATCTATGATTTTCAGCCGACAGAATATGGAGAACTTTATCCTATTATAAGATGCGTTCAAGAGATACCTTGCAATCCTTGCGCATATGCATGTCCTAACGGCTCTATTAAGTTAAATTCGGATAAGATTACGGGGATTCCGGTTTTTTCCGGAAAGTGTTCGGGATGCGGCCAATGTTTAAGAGTTTGCCCTGCGCTTAGCATAACTTTATTCGACGGGCGAGATCCTGAAAATCCTAAAGCTATTTTACCTTATGAACTTAATCTTTCTTTAATAAACGTAGGAAAGAAAGTTGAGCTTACCGATATAGAAGGAAAAGCTTTAGGAGACGGCATAATTCAAGACATATCGTTTAGCAATCGTTATAAAAGAGCTTTGGTTACCGTAGCGTCGTCTGAATTTATATGCAAAAACGCCGCCGGATTTATAGTTGAAGAACTTGTTTCAAAAGATTTCTCTCTTGATAGCGACCTTCCTGAAGACGATGAAATCGTATGCAGATGCGAATCTGTAACGGCGGGACAAATTAAGACTATGATTCGGAACGGAGCGTCTTCTTTGCATGAGTTGAAAGCTTTATTAAGATGCGCTATGGGGCCATGCGCAGGTAAAACTTGCGCTTCTTTGATAGAGAGAATTTGTCGTTCGGAAGGACTAGAAATAGAGGGCAGAAGTTTAAGACCGCTTGAATTTGAAACTTCTTTCAGGGTTCTTTCAGGAGCTTATGAAGTAAAAAAATAAATAAGAATAAGGCATGGAATATATGAAAAATTATGATATTATAATAGTCGGAGCCGGAAGCGTCGGGCTGCCTCTGGCTTGGAAGCTTTCGGAATCAGGATTTAAGACGGCGGTTATAGAGCGTGAATTTTCATTCTCCCAGGGACAGAATAAAGCCGCGATCGGAGGGATCAGGGCTACTCATTCGGAGGGATGCAAAATAGCTTTATGTCACGCGAGTCTGCAAGTTCTTTCATCTTGGCAGGATACTTACGGGGACGATATTTCTTGGACTCAGGGAGGTTATCTTTATCCTGCTTATACGGAGGCTACCGAAACAATTTTAAAAGACCTTTTAAAAGTTCAGACTTCCTTTAATTTAAATATAAGCTGGATTTCCCCTGACGAAACGTTAGAGATAGTCTCCGGTTTAAAAAAGGAAGGTTTGCGCGGAGCTTCCTTTGCGCCCGGGGACGGGACTATATCTTCTCTTCTTGCCGCGCAGGCTTTTTATAGACAAGCGGTTAAAAATGGAACTGAATTTTTATTCAATGAAGAAGCTTTAAAAGTATCTTCGTCTACGGTTGAGACTAATAAATCTAAATATGGATTCGGAGTTTGTATTTTGGCAAGCGGCGTTTGCGACGTACATAAATTAGCCGGAATATCGGCTGAAATTTTTATGGAGCGGCATGAGGCGGCTATAACCGAACCTGTGGGACGATTTACTGAGGCTATGGTCGTAGATATAGAGAAAAAAGGAGATTATGCCAGCTGTTATTTTTATCAGAATAGGGAAGGGCAAATTATTTTCTGCTTATCGCCGGATCCGCCTGATTTAAGCGCTTCTTCAAATACAAACACTTCGTCGTTTCTTCCAAATATATGTCGGCGCATGCTGAATTTGATTCCCGGATTGGTCGACGTTAAGGTTAGGCGTTCCTGGTGCGGTTTTTATCCTATGACAAAAGACGGCGTGCCTTTTGTTGATAGACGCGGCAATATAATAACGGCTTTGGGAATGTGCGGACAAGGGCTTATGCTTGGCCCTGGCATAGCCGTTAATATCGATAATATGATAAAAACGGGAAAACCGTTGATTGACGAGAATTTATTTAGAAAATTATCGCTTGATAGGGATTTTTCTTCGTCTGAAATATTAAAATGATTTTTTAACAATATAATAAAAAGTCTCCGGAAAAAAAATCCGGAGACTTTTATTATATTTAATTATTCGCTTATATTATGTATTTTTGTATAGACTGCTCCGTTTGAACCCGTGAATTTTCCGGTCGTTTTATCGAAAGAACCGCCGCCGCATGTCCATATGATCTGTTCGTATCCGTCCGGCAGATCGTCTCTTTGATTTATAATTATCATAGCCGGAGAAAGCATAGGAGTAGTTTGGGTATCCTGAGCGATTCTGACCATATTTGTGCCGTCGCTGTTAATAGAGTAAACTCCCTGACTTCCATTTGTTCCGCAGGACGTAAAATAGTATTTATTAGGATTGACTTTGGATTGAACTACTTTATAAGCCGCCGGAATATTGTCGCTTACGATAGTATTTTCCAAGTTGGAGGCGGGATCCAAAGATTTGATCATTAATTTGCCTTCTTCCTGCCAGCTTGAGAAGACAAAATGTCCGAGCGCGGAATCATAGAAAGGCGAAGTTACAAATTTTCCGCCGGTTCCCCAAGCTCCTGTTTCGGAAGCGGTATCGAATAACGATAGGCCGCCGTTAGCCGAGAAGTTTCCGGCCAGGACGTTTCCGCCGTATATGGAAAAATCAAAAAACGCAGCCGGAGACCAGCTTGTGGAAGGCGTCGACACAGTATATTCGGTTGCGCCTATAGGCAATGAAAAAACGAAGCTTGAAGTTACGGCGAAGTCGACTCCTAAAATATTTGAGCCGTTAGATCTTATATAAGTCGGATCAAGGAGCTGTCTTGAAGCGGTAATTGCTACCGGAGCGGATACTCCGTCCGAAAAACTCAATTGTCCATAGCCGCCAATACGTTCCGTATAATATATTCCGCCGTTAGCGGCGCATACGCTGAATGGATTTGTCAGGCCGGTTTCGAAAGTAGACAAAACGTCTGTCGTTAAGTCGTATGCTTTTATCGAGCTGTTGTTGCCTGAAGCGACCGGGAAATATATGACGTTGCCGCTTACGCATACGTCCGCTACGGTTCCTTCAGAAGACGTGTAGAATAATTGCCGGACAGATTCGTCTACCGTTACCGGGACGTCTGGCAAGGGTGTGTTTCCGCCGGGAATCGTCTGAGCGGGAGTTCCGTCTTTATATTCTTCGCCGCAGCCTACTACGGCTAAAGTTATAAGGATAGCGGCGAATAAAGAAAAAATTTTTTTCATAGAATCCTCCTTATTTTATGTAAAGGCGAAAACCAAACTTATTGCGGTTTTCGCCTTTAGGATGGCGTTAAGCCTCATTTTCTTTCTTATATTCTTCTATTATAGTTTCGGCTATCTGCGACGGAACTTCTTCATAATGATCAAATTCCATCGTATAAACGCCTCTGCCTTGGGTCATAGAGCGAAGATCTATCGCATATCTCTGCATTTCGGCCAAAGGAACCTGAGCTTTTACTATTTGGTTCCCTTTTCCGGCAGGATCCATTCCCATGATTCTGCCTCTTTTTGAGTTTATATCGCCTATAACGTCTCCCATATATTGATCAGGGACTGTGATTTCAACGTTGTTTATAGGTTCCAAGAGACAGGGAGACGCGTCTGCCATTCCCTTTTTCAGCCCCATGCTTCCGGCTATTTGAAAAGCCATGTCCGAAGAGTCGACGGTATGATAAGAACCGTCTACTACGGTTATGGAAATGTCGACGATAGGATATCCGGCTATAGCTCCTTTTTCCATGGTATTCCTTATGCCTTTTTCAATAGAAGGTATAAAGTTTTTAGGTATGGCTCCTCCGACAGTTTTATCTATGAAATCGAAATATTTTCCTCTTTCCAGAGGTTCTATATCGATTACGCAATGTCCGTACTGACCTTTTCCTCCGGATTGCTTTTTATATTTGCTGTCTACGTGAGCTTTTTTCTTAATTGTTTCTTTATACGGTATTCTTGGAGTTTTAAACTCTACTTCGACGCCAAATTTCCGTTTAAGTTTGTCTTTGGCTATTTCAAGATGGAGTTCTCCCATTCCGCTTAATATAGTTTCCTTTGTTTCGGAGTCTCTTTTGACTCTAAACGTAGGATCTTCGTCGCTTATTTTAGCAAGACCGCTTCCAAGTTTATCTTCGTCGCCTTTGCTCTTTGGAAATACCGCCAGGGACATAGCCGGCTCGGGATATTCTATAGGCATGAATTTTATTTGTCTCTCTTTAGCGCAAAGAGTTTCTCCCGTCGTGGTGTCCGCAAGTTTGGCTACGGTAACTATATCGCCGCATTCCGCTTCTTCTATATTTTCTTGAGTTTTGCCCCTCATAACCATTAAACCGGCTATTTTTTCTTCTTTATCTTTGTTTGCGTTAATTACTACGGCGTCTCCGGAAAATGTTCCGGACATTATTTTTAAGAATGAAAGTTTGCCGACGTAAGGATCTGCGGTAGTCTTGAATACTATCGCAGAGAAAGGATCTTTAGAAGAGCATTCTACTTGGACTTCTTCTTCCGTTTTTACGTTAATCGCTTTATGCGGGGCGACTTCGTTTGGAGCCGGAATTAAATTTATAACGGTATTCATTAGAGCGTCTACCGCTATATTCTTGGTGGCCGACGCGCATACTATCGGAATTAATTTTCCCGCTTTAACGGCTTCTTTAAGTCCGCGGGCTATTTCTTCGTCGGTAAGAGTTTCTTCCATAAGAAATTTTTCAATTAGTTCGTCGTCGCCCTCTGCGGCGGATTCTATCAAAGAAGCTCTGTATTCTTCGACTTTATCAGTCAATTCTTTGGGAATATCTATTTTTTCGGGTTTGCCGTTCGTATATTTGTAAGCGGTTAAAGTAAGCAGATCTACGTATCCGCTGTAGGAGTCGAAAGAACCTATCGGCAGGTGAAGCGGATGGAATATAGGAGAGAGCTTTTCTTGAACTTCTTGAACTACTTTAAAATAGTCCGAGTTTTCTTTATCCATTTTATTTATTACAAGGATAGACGGAATGCGTCTCTCTTCAATTTCATTCCATACTCTCTCTAATCCTACTTCTAGACCTACGTTGGCCGACGCAAAAAGAACCGCGCCTTCTATTGCGGCGATTGAGCTTTTAATTTCCGATATAAAATCCAGAAAGCCCGGAACGTCGAGACAATTTATTTTATAATCCTTCCATTGGCATGGAGCCAGAGACGTGTATATTGACATTCCCCGTTTTTTTTCGTCTTCGTCAAAATCCATAGCCGTGTTTCCGTCTTCTACTCGCCCAATTCTATCTATGACGCCTGTATTGAAAAGCATCGCTTCGACCATGGATGTTTTTCCGCTTCCACCATGACCATAGAAGGCGATATTTTTTATTTTTTCGGTGGCGTATCTTTTCACCTGTCGAAATCCTCCTTAAAAGATAAAAACTGCTTTGTTGCTTAAACTTCTGTAGCTTGCTGATATTCGGCAGGAATTTTCTTGCCTGCTTTTACAGCGCATTCTTTATGCCATTTTGCTCCTCCTATACGCACTACCTCAGAGCCTTCGAGAACTCCTCTGCATCCTCTACATTTAGGATCGCCCGGTTTTTTATTAGAGCTTTTAGCCATTTATTACACCTCTTTCTTGAGTCTTTGAAAAAATTAAGTTTATTTCCAACCATTGATACAAAAATATATCAGATGAAATTATAATTTATTCTATGATATAAATTAAAACCCTTTTTTATACTCGGCTTAATGAAATTCTAAACCGCAGTCTATATTTATGGATTGTCCCGTTATTGCCGAGGCTTTATCCGACAATAAATAAACTATTAATTCTGCCGCTTCTTCAGGTTTTACAAGACGCTTGAGCGGAATAGCGTTAATTGTCGAACGCAGCAGCTGTTCTTCGGAAACCGAGAACATTTCGGAAAAGGCGCCTATCGTATCCTTATGAAACATATCCGTATCCATCGCTCCGGGACATACGCAGTTAACCCTTATTTTATATGGAGCGAGTTCTTTTGACATAACTTGAGTCAAAGCTATTACGGCCGCTTTTGAAGGCGAATAGACGCTTAACGTTCTATCCGGAGTTTTCCCCGAAACGGAGCCTACGTTTATTACGCATCCTTCTCTTTTGTCGGTTTTCAGATGTTTAAACATAAGCTGGGAAAGAAAAAAAACCGCTTTAAAATTAGTGTCCATCGTTTTGGCGAAAATTTCAGGCGTTACTTTTTCAAACGGACAAGGTTTGCCGTATCCCGCGCAATTTACAAGACCGTCGAAAGGCCCGTTAGTCTCCGCTTCTTTAAACGCTTCTACAAGCGCTTCAGAGTCTGATACGTCGATAGCCTGACAAAATACGTCTATATTTTCGAACGCTTCGTTTCTGGAGAGTTCTTCCAATAGTTCCATATTTCTTGACCATAAGGTTAAGGCTTTGCATCCGGCTTCGGCACATTTCAGAGCGACCGCTTTTCCCAAACCTCTCGAAGCCCCCGTTATCAGATAATGCTTACCGTTTAAATTCATCGTTTAAGTCCCTTTCCGCATTTATTTTTCATATTCCATGAATTCGATATATACGCCTTGAGGATCTCTTATAAAGAAAAATTTTCTGTCCTTATATTTCGAGATAGGCACGACGGCTTTATAGCCTTTTTTTTCAAAAGTCGCTAAGAGTTCTTCTATGCCGGAACATGAATAGGCGAAATGCTGCGCTCCTAAGCTTTGCGGCGGAGGAGATGTATAAGGAGCTAGAAATTCTATTTTCACCCCGTCTTTTTCTATTATTTGCATTTTTTGATTCATATTCGGAGCGTCTTCTTCCGGATATACGTTAAAACCGAGATCTTCGTGGAATTTTATCAGTTTTTCCAGAGAGTTGGTCACATATCCTATATGATCTATTTTTATATTGTGTTTTTTCGTTATATTTTCCATTTTTTCTCCCAAGCGTTTCTTTATTTTAAGTATTGAATATTCTGTCTCCGGCGTCCCCGAGTCCCGGCAGTATATATCCTCGTCCGTTGAGTTTTTCGTCTTTAGCTATGAGATAAATATCTACTTTAGGATGTGAGGATTTTACTTTATCTATGCCTTCCGGACTGGCAAGAATTGAAAAAAGTTTCATCCTTTCACATTTTACTCCCAGGCTTGTTAGATAGTCAACCGCAAAACATGCCGTACCTCCGGTGGCTAGCATCGGATCGAGTATAAAGCATAAGCTTTCCGAAACTTTTTTGGGTATATTAGAGTAATACAGCGTAGGTTTTAACGTTTCATGATCCCGCGAAAGACCTAATGGAGCTATGGACGCCTCTTTGTATATTTTAAGGAAAGAGTCGGTCATTCCTAATCCCGCTCTTAAAATAGGCGCTAAAGTTATTTGTTCTGAAAGAACGGGCGAATTTATATCGGCCAGAACCGAAGCGGTCGGTTTGTCTTCCGTTTTAAGCTCTTTGCCCGCTTCATATGCCATTATAAAAGATAAAAGTTTGGCATTCTCTCGGAATTCGGCGCTAGTAGAGTTTTTATCTCTTAATTTGGTCAATACAGAATTCGTAATAGAGTTGCTGATTATAAAAACGCTCACCGGCATCGCCTCCTTTTTTTGAACCGTAAGTCTGCTTATATCAAATATTTTTTTGATTAAATCGTTATGTTTTATGAAGTTTTTGGATCTAACGCGTCTCTTAATCCGTCGCCGAAAAAATTAAACGCTATTACCGTCGTCATTATCAATATGCCGGGATAAAGCGCCATCCAAGGGGCGGAGGACATATATTCCTGAGCTCTCATAAGCATGTTTCCCCAACTTGCCTGAGGTTCCTGAATCCCTAAGCCGAGGAAACTAAGAGTAGATTCCATTAATATTGCCGAAGCTATTCCTAAGGTAGCCATGACTATCATAGGCGATAAAGCGTTAGGCATAATGTGTTTGAATATTATATATAAAGTTTTGCCGCCGTAAGATTTCGCCGCTTCGACAAAGAGAGCTTCTTTTAATGAAAGAGCCTGAGCTCTCATAAGTCTTGTAGGGGCCGCCCATCCCGTTAGCCCTATTACGAGGATCACGTTCCATACGGAAGGAGTAAATATGGCTTGGAGAGCTATAATAAAGAAAAATACCGGAATACTGAGCATTATATCGGAAAGTCTCATAATAAGAGCGTCTGTCAAGCCTCCCGTATAACCTGATAAAGCTCCTAAAATTATGCCTATAATCATATATATGCCAACTGAACCAAAGCCTACCAATAAAGATATTCTAGTCCCGAAAATAGCTCTTGAAAAGAGATCTCTTCCGTAATTGTCGGTTCCAAACAAATGTTTTGCCGAGGGGGGTTGGGGCTCTCCGCCGTAAGCTGCGTTTTGTTCGTCGGGATTGTATGGGGCTATATAAGAAGCAAATATTGCCGTTAATATAAATCCTGATATAAGGATTAAGGAAATAAGAGCCATTTTATTTTTTTTGAATTTTTTCCACATCAATAGAAAATTTTCATTCATATGTTTTTCCCATAGTTTTTTTTCTGAGCTGGCCGCATGCCGCTTCAATATCTGTTCCTCTTTCTTTTCTGATAGTCGTTCTTATCCCTTTTGACTGCATGAATTTTTGGAACGCTTCTATTTTGTGATTTGGACTTCTGTTTGCTTTGGCCTCCGCTACTGAATTTAGAGGAATTAAATTTATCAGCGCCGTAAATCCTTTTAATATTTTGGCCAATTCCGAGGCTGATTCTAAATCGTCGTTGATTCCGTCGATCATGGCGTATTCGAAAGTAATTCTTCTCCCTGTCTTTAGCTGGTAATTTTTGAGCGAAGCCATTAAGTAAGCCAGAGGATACTTGTTGTTTATAGGCATGATTGAGCTTCTTACTTTATCGAATGGAGAGTGAAGAGATACTGCGAGTTTTATTTGAAGTCCCTCGTCGCTTATTCTTTCTATTCCCGGAATAATACCGCAGGTAGATATGGCTATATGACGTAGTCCTATCGCCGTCCCTTCCGGAATATTAAGTATTCTAATCGCTTTAAGAACGTTATCATAATTAAGCAGAGGTTCTCCCATCCCCATAAGCACTACGTTTGCTATTCGCCTTTCCGATTGCGAGACTGATTTTTGCATTTGTATTACTTGATCTACTATTTCTCCCGCCGTGAGGTTCCTGATAAAGCCGCTTTTACCGGTGGCGCAGAACGAACAGTTCATAGCGCACCCTACTTGAGAGGAAATACATGCCGTCAATCTGGAAGGCCCGACGTGATCTTCATAACTCATTACTACGCTTTCTATTAAGTTCCCGTCGTTAAGCTCAAAAAGAAATTTCTCTGTATCTCGATTGTCTGAGATAATATGCCTTAACGTTTTAAGCGCGCTTATATGGGCCGTTTTTTTTAGACGCATTTTAAGGACCTTACTGAAATCTGTCATCTCGTCAAAATTTGAAGATCCTTTTTGATATATCCATTTTATCATTTGTTTTGATCTGAAAGACTTTTCGTTCATCCGTAAAAAAAAGTTTTCAAGATCCGTAGTATTCATGCCTTTTAAATCGATTTTAAAATTAGTTTCCATATTATCTTATCCCGAATTTTATCCGACGCGTTTAAAATATAAAAAAAAGGGGCCTCAGCCCCTTGCCGATCAATATAAATACATCGTATGTATTTTCCATCCTTTTTCGTTTGGCGCGAATACGAATTCTCCTATTCTCAACCTTACGAAGAAATATTTCCCGTCTTCCGAGACTTCCAATCTATCCGTGGCTATTATTGGAACTACGCTGGTAACTCTGCAGAGCTCTCCTTTTTTCTGGAAAGTGAGATCGGAAATATTCAAAGGCAACATTCTGAATTCTTTATGATTAAGAATCTCGTCCGTAGCGCTTCTATATGCGTCTCTTACGTCTTGAGCCGAACCTTTGCCTTGTCTTTCATACTCTACGGCTGAAGATTCTATGGATTCTTTTTGCAATTCGAGAACTTTTTCAAGATTTCTTGTCGCGTAGGCGTCATAAAGTTCTTTTATTACCGATACCATCGCGTTTTTATCTTCCTCGGTCAGTACTGCCGACGTATTGGTCGCCTTTGGAGTTTTAGTATCGTCTTTTACGTCTTTCTCTGTTTTTTGTACGTTTTCTTTTTTCCGTTCTTTTGTTTTATCCGTTTTTTTCGCGTTTTCTTTTTTCCGTTCTTTTGTTTTATCCGCTGTTTTCGCGTTTTCTTTTTGTTTTAGTTTTTGGCTCTTGAGATCTTTTATTTCTTTGTCGCTTAAAGGCTCGCCTTTAGTTTGAACTGTTCCGGTATCCCTGCTGTAAAAATATGCTCCGGTTTTATGAATCCAAGGATTCGGACATTTTATAAGGTAATTTTTACCGGACAAGGCATATTCGTAAGTTAAGTCTGAATCTTTGCAATAGCGAATTTTTGGCGTCGCCGTAGGCTCGACTTTTTTTACGTATTTAAAAAATTCGTCCGACCCAAATTCGCTTATATCGGGAAATTTTCCATCGTGGTCGTTAGCCCATAATTCCACGGCCTGAGAAAACGTCTTAATACGGGCCGCACATGCTTTATCTTCCGTCTGCTGGGCCTGGGATATTCCTAGGCATAAGCATAGCAAAGCTAATAAGTTAATCGTGATCGCTACAACTTTTTTCATCGCTTGTTCTCCTTATTTTCCAAGTTTTTCTCCGGGCTTAGGCATGCAGCCGCATGCGAATTGCCAAGATGTCATTATTTTTTTCCCTTCCGGTTTAATTTCCGACAGCATGAGAATTCCGTCTCCTGACGCTACGCAAACGCCTTGGTTTTTGACGCACTTTACTATAGTTCCCGGAGCGTATTCGGTAGTCGAACTTATTTCAGACATAGGAGCTATAGCTATCGTTTTACCTCTAAAAGTCGTCCTTGCTCCTGGAACGGGCCAAAACGCCCTTGTTTGATTTATTATATTCCGAGACGTCGATGTCCAGTCGATCTGTAGATCTTCCTTTTTGATAAGCCTGGTATACGTTGCTTTGGAGTCGTCCTGCGGCGTCGGCTGCGCCGTTTTTTCTTTTATTAGCGCAACTGCCTGCAAAAGAACCTCTGCGGCAAAATACGAGAGGGATTGTTTTAAGGTTTGTCTATCGTCGTCGGGTTTTATGATAAATTCTTTCTGCAGAATTATGTCTCCGGCGTCGCAAGCTTCGTTCATTTGAAAAATCGTTACTCCCGTAGTTTCTTCTCCGTTTATGAGAGCCGATTCCACCGGCGTAGCTCCTCGATATTTCGGCAACAGAGAAGGATGTACGTTTATGCATCCGTTGTCCGGAACGTCGAGGATAGTTTTCGGAAGTATTTTGCCATAGGAACAGACGATTCCCAGTTCCAATTGAAATAGCTTAAGATTTTTACGAAAAGAATCTTCTTTTAAATTCTTTGGCTTTAGAACCGGAATATGCCTTTTTTCGGCAAAATCAGCTATTATGGTCGAGCTTTCAAAGTGTCCTCTCCCTTTCTTCGCGTCTGGCTTGGTGATTATACATGCAATTTCATATCCTGCTTCGCATAAAGCTTCAAGTGGATGCAGAGAAAACTCGTCGGATCCAAAAAAGCAAATTTTCATTTTTTGGTTCTCCTCGTTTATTCTTTTTCTTCGTTTTCCGCCGTTTCTTTTTCGTTCGCTTTATACACGTTCTCGGCCGAGTCTATGAAAAGTTTGCCGTCTAAATGATCTATTTCGTGCTGAATTATGCGCGCCAATATGCCTTTCGCTTCAAACTCTATTTTTCTTCCTTTTCTATCCTGAGCGTTAACCTTTATTGCTTCGGCTCTTTCCACCTCTCCGTACGTTTGAGGAAGGCTAAGACATCCTTCTTCCTTTTTTACGCATCCTTCGCGTTCCGTGATCGTTGGATTGACAAGCTGCAACAGACCGTAGCCGTCGTCTATTACTATTAATCTTTTAAGGATTCCGACTTGATTTCCCGCAAGTCCTAAACCGTCGTTTTTATACATCGTATCGGCCATGTCGTCTAATATTGTTCTTATAAAATCGTTTACCTTTTCGACTTTTTTCGCTTTTTTTCTTAATATATCGTCTCCTAGAAGGCGAATTGGTCTTAGAGCCATTGTATATAAAGTACCTTTCGTTTAATATGTATCGTTTGTATTTCGGATTTTATCGATTTATTGGACGATTAAATAGCTTGAGTCCCAAGCGTTTTTCTTTCTTAATTTCTATTTTCTTTTGTTGCTTTTTCTATTTCGCCTATAAGATTTTTGTAATCTTCTTCACAGACTTTCGATAAACTCTTTTTTAATTCTTGCAATTCATATAGCGCGTCCCACAATCCTATGGCGGACGTTAATACGAAAGAAATCGCCCCTCCGATCCATATGGGGATATCTATGACGTGCTGTTCGAGAGAACGTATGCCCATAAATAAAAAAATTGCGGTGGCAAACATGAACGCTAAGCCGGCTTTCCTCCGTATATTTTTTATAGGCCCGCGTTTCGAAGTTTCTTCTTTTTCTTGTTTGCCGTCTTGTATCGCGAGTATAATCGCCGCTATGGCTAATATAATTGGTATGCCGTATGCCGCTGTGTTCATACTTTATTTTTTTACGCTTCGGAAACTTGCTTTTGCAGTTTCGCTTTTAGAAATATTTCTCTTTCGTATAGTTCGATAAGGCGATCCATCGCTGCGTCGGCAGAATATGAGTCCGCTATTTTTTCGCTTTCTTCGCTCATTTTTGATAAAAGTTCTTGATTCTTAAGTAGTTCTATCGTTTTTTGCGCGAATTCGTCTATGTTTTCCGAAGTAAGATAGCCGTTTTTACCATTGACGACAGTATCGGACGCCCCGCATGCCGATACCGCTACGATAGGAAGTCCTGCCGCCATAGCTTCTAGGAGAGCCAGCGGCTTTACTTCCGTAGTCGAGGCCATAACGAAAAGATCCGAGCCGCCGTAATAATCCGGAATACCGGAATATTCGACTCTTCCTTTGAAAATAATCGAAGATTTCGCAGGAGTTTTGGAGGCGTACTCCTTAAAAGATTCCAGTTCCGGACCTTCTCCTATAATCATTAATTTCGATTTTATTTCTCGCCGTATTTTAACGAAGGCGTCTATGAGAAAAGGTATGTTTTTTTCTTCGGCCATTCTTCCCACGTAAACGAGAAGTTTTTCATCGTCGTCTATAGAGTGCATTTTTCTTATCCGAGTTTTATTCGGATTTTTAAAGGCGTCTAAGTCTATAGAGTTTCTCATA
Organism: uncultured bacterium; assembly: GCA_949288455.1. Taxonomy (GTDB): domain Bacteria; phylum Vulcanimicrobiota; class CADAWZ01; order CADAWZ01; family CADAWZ01; genus CASEKF01. The sequence goes on along the minus strand of CASEKF010000033.1, from coordinate 29,702 downwards.
TACGCTATTTTTTGATTAGTTATATTGTAGTCTCGTTTTAAAAGTTCTTCAATAGCCGTTCCCGGAGTTATTATGACGGAACATTTTTTCGTATATGCCGATACTAGCGTTTTGGAAGCCGATTTTACGAAATCCTGAGGGAGAGGTATATAATGGGAATACATTTCATATTGGGTGTGAAAAGTAAAAAACAGGGGAACGTTGAGTTTTGCCGCCCATTTGGCTCCTTCGTCTCCCAATATAAAAGGATGATGACAATGAATTACGTCTATTTTCGTTTCGGATAGAAATTTTTCCGCTTTAGGATAAAAAGGTATGGGAACCGGAAATTTAACTTTATTCGTGAGGTTTAGAGAAGGGTATCTAAAGACTTTTTCGTTTTCAGGATCGGTATATCCATGAAAATAGGGAGCGAATATATATACGCCGTGCCCTTTTTTTTCAAGAAATTTTCTCATTAAATCAATACAGTTTACCACGCCGCTTATAATAGGCTTGTATGCGTTTGTAAAAATCGCTATATTCATATGGGTTTCCTTATTCGAAAGTTTGCTGTTTCTTCCCGCGACATATTTCCTTTTCGACGAAGCCGCAGATAATATGAGTAATTACGGAATGAATCTCCTGTATTCTACACGTTCTGGAAGATTTGACTTTAATTTCTACGTCCGCTAGATTTTTCGATTTTCCCGCGGATTCGCCTGCGATTAAAATAGCAGTCATGCCTTTTGTTTTGGCAGTTTTTAAAGCTTGGACGATATTTTCAGAATTTCCTGACGTGGAAAAGCATATCAAAACGTCCTTATCGTCTCCTAACGCTTCTATTTGTCTGGCATAGACGAGATCGAAAGAATAATCGTTAGACGCAGAAGTTAGGATTGCCGTGTCTGAGGTAATTGAAACGGCCGGAATTCCGGGACGTTCAATTTCGAATCTTCCCACAAGCTCGGCCGCCATATGTTGAGCTTCGGCGGCGCTTCCGCCGTTTCCGCATATAATGGCTTTGCCGCCCGACAATATAGATTCCGCTAGAATCTTCGCGGCTTGTATTATTTCTGATTTTATAAGAAACGTTAATTTGGCCGCGCGAAGCGCTTCGTTTATTTCTTGTGTTACGTATTGCGATAATTTGTCCTTATTCATAAATTTTATTGTTTTATATCGATTGTAAATAAAAATAGGCTGAGTTTTTTTAAGATACAGAAAATTCCAAAATTTCTGCATTAACTTCTTGACGTTTTCTTATTTTCCCTTTTCTTTATTTAAAAATGTAATCTTTCCGCGAAAGTCGCCTTTATTTTTATTTTGCGCGGCGGTTTTATTTTGATTTTAATTTGATTTTGTCGACTCTCGCTCGATATATAAGCCTATATGCCGCGGAATTCTTTAACGTAAGATTCGCGCTAAAATATTTATGCCCGATTAATATTAAAGGAGTTAGGCGGATAATGGTAGAACATAAATAAAATTTCCATTTTATAACTTTAATTAGCATGTAGCTTTAGTATAGATATTTTATAATTAAAAAAACGTTAAGGATCTTGTTAATGTTTCGCAGAGCTCAGGTACAATCGAAAGAGTTAAAAAAAGAATATAAATCTAATCCTTCTAAATTTATTTTGTTTTTATTCGTTTGCTTCGCCGTTTTTATCTATTTGGCGTATCGCACCTTAGACGTTTTGGATAGTCTTTCCAAAGTCGACGATTCTAAAATTATCGTTTTGCTTATTCTTGCGTTATCGGCCGTTTTAATAATTGTGCCGTCTTTCTGCGCTTTAATCGTTAATTTAAAAAAGAAAGTTATCCTTACGCCGGTCTTTTTTGAATTTATTTCGGGAAAAACTCATATTAGAGCGGAATGGAAGGATTTTCCTTTCTATATAGCTCAGGAATTATTTTATAAATGCGTGTTGTTTAAAGACGATAAAAAAGACGACGGAAAATATATATACATAGATTCGCTTTTTTTCGATAAGTATAACGAAATGGAAAAAATAATAAATACGGCTAAAAAGTCCGCTATGAAAAAAGACGTAATACATATTTGACAAGAGGTTTATATGGAGTCCATTTATATCCCTAAAATATCGCAGTGCATGCCCGGTTATATCGAGGGAGGGGCAGTTTTCCAAAAAGATTCGGATAGCTTTGATCTCAGAGTTTCTATCGTAAACGTACATCCTTCTACGGAGAAAAACGTAGAGTTTTTCGACGGATATTCCGCTACCGTGCTGCTTCATCCAAAAACAGATCTTAAGCGTTTCGCCAATCTTTCGCCGGAAGAAAGAAACGAATTCAGAAACGGCTCGGAATATGCCGGGATATGCGCTTCGCTTGCGATGATGCCTTGGCCTAATACCGATATAGTTCTCGTAGTAGATCATGCCGGAGAGCTTCTTTCTAGATTTGTCTATACTATGAGAGAAATAAGCGTAGCCGAAGCCAAACGAGCTAAGGTTTACAATCCGGACGGCACCGTTACCGTAGAAAAAGTGTCTTTCTCGTCGGGAATAGATTTCGCAAATAAAAACGTTTACATATTGGATGAGTTTATAGGATCGGGGTATACGTTAAAAATTATTATAGACGAAGTTCATAGAAGAAGCGGAAGAGTTAACGGAATAGGCGTTATCGCGACTATAGATAAGCAAGTGAGATTTCTTGCGGAGCATCCCTACAGCATGATTCCTATTCGAACTCTCATAGGAGATATAGGCAAACAGTAGAGATATCTGACGAATGTCTTAAGACGAAACTATTTTGTGAAGTCAGTTTTTGATTTATAAATTAATAAACATAAATACTCAGGAGAATTTGTACGATGGGCGGATATTCATGGATCGAGCTTAGCTGTTTTTTTATTCTTGTTATCGTTTGCCTTCTTATAGATTTATACGCTCATAAAAAGGACGAGGCTATATCTGTTAAAAACGCTACTTTATGGACGATTTTCTGGGTAGTTTTAGCTATTGCTTTTGCCGGCTATATATGGCTTAAACATGGCGCGGAAGATTCCTATCTCTATCTTACGGGGTATGTTTTAGAAAAATCTTTATCTGTCGACAACTTATTCGTTATGATGGCTATTTTCGCAAATTTCGCCGTTAAAGACGAATTTCAACATAGAGTTCTTTATTTTGGAATAATAGGAGCGATCGTATTTAGGCTTGTTTTTATTCTGGCGGGCACTACGCTGATACATCTTTTAGGGTGGATCGCTATGCTTGTTTTCGCGGTGTTCATCTTATGGAGCGCTTGGAAAATGTTTGAGTCTATGAAGGGCGGTCATGAAGAAATAGAGGATTACAGTAATCATTGGTCCGTTCATCTGACTAAAAAATTTATTCCGATTAACAATAAAATGGTCGGACATAATTTTTTTACTAAAGTTGACGGAAAGCTTTTGGCAACCCCTCTTTTGATGTGTCTTATAGTTATTGAAATAGCCGATATAATGTTTGCTTTCGATTCCGTTCCGGCTATAATAGCGGTGACCGATAATTTATTTTTGGTTTACACTTCAAATATTTTTGCTATCTTGGGTTTAAGAAGCATGTATTTTATGTTGGCCGCCGCGAAAAATAAATTGTGTCATCTGGAAAAAGCCGTTGTCGCCATTCTTGCGTTTATAGGTTATAAGATGTTGATCACCGGTCTTTACGATATGTATGTCAAAAAAATATTTAATTTTAATCTGGACGTTTCGTTTCTGAAGCCCACTCCGGAGATCAGCCTGTTCGTTGTGCTCGGTTTGCTTTTATGCGGAATTTTAGCTTCTTTCATATGGCCGGAGAAGGAGAAAGAAGCTTCTGAAAACTAATAGTTATTAGCTTTTTAATTCCCTTTTGTTTCGGCACTTGGCCGCGGCGAGAGGGTTTTTATTATTATTTTTATCGAGAGGGTAGCTTATATGCCAGGCAATTTTTTTACCGTGACGTCGGAAGACGGCGGAGCCAGAACCGGAATTTTGAAAACCGATAGATTTGAAGCGGAGACTCCGGTCTTTATGCCCGTTGGAACTCAGGCTACGGTTAAGGGCCTTTTCCCGAGAGACATAGAAGAAATAGGTTTCCCTATCGTCCTGTCAAATACTTATCATTTATATCTTCGCCCGGGACATGAACTTATCAGAAAAATGGGAGGACTTCATAAGTTTATGAACTGGAAAAAAGGAATTTTAACTGATAGCGGAGGTTTTCAGGTTTTCAGCCTTAGGGATAGAATTTCCATAACCGACGAAGGAGTTACGTTTAGAAGTCATATAGACGGTTCTCTTCATATGTTTTCTCCGGAAAACGTAATCGGGTTTCAAGAAGCTTTTGGCAGCGATATCATGATGCCTATAGACGAATGCGTTCCTCCCTCTTCGGATCATGAGTATGTCAAACAGTCTTTAAAGAGAACGCATGACTGGGCGTTCAGATGTTTGAAAGCGAAAACTTCGAACAATCGTTTGTTCGGCATAATTCAAGGAGGGATGTATCCTGATTTAAGAAAAATCAGCGCGGAGACTTTATCTCAAGGCGATTTTTCCGGTTTTTCCATCGGCGGGTTAAGCGTGGGAGAAGCAAAGCCCGTTATGTATTCGGTTCTTGAGCAGACTACTCCTTACGTTCCTAAGAATAAGCCCAGATACCTCATGGGAGTAGGAGCTCCGGAGGATATTCTTGAAGCGGTCGAAAGAGGAGTCGATATGTTCGATTGCGTTTTGCCGACCAGAACTGCAAGAACCGGAACATTTATGACTCGCTTCGGCAAGCTTGTCATTAAAAATTCCAGACATAAGTTTTCCGATATCCCGGTTGAAGAAGGATGCGGCTGTTATGCATGCTCTAATTTTTCAAGAGCTTATTTGCGTCATCTTTTTATGGTAGACGAGATGCTGGGTCCGGAATTGGCTTCTATCCATAATTTATATTTTTTATGTTCTCTTATGCGGGAAATAAGGTTGTCTATTTTAGAAAAAAGATTTTCTGAATTTAAAAAGGATTTTTTGGAAAAATATTTTAGCGACGCGGAGAGGAGTTGAAGTTCAATCAGAATTTTATAATTTTAAAATTTTCGCTTCTTCTGTCCGGTATATGACTACTAACGGAGCTTTTTAGTTTTTACGAACGCTTTTAGCATGATAAAAGCGAGTTTTATAAGGTATTTTCAAAGATTTTTCCAGCTTGCGGAGTTTATCGGCGGAAGACGGCGTCTTGTGTTTTCGTAGTTTTTTATAGAAAGGAGAATGTCATGACTGACAGAAATAAAAATTGGATTTACCTAGTTTTTATAGCGGCAATTTCGATTTTAGGCTTATACCTAATTTACAACCCCGCTTTAAAGAAGTTTAATATTAAGCTTGGATTGGATTTGAGATCGGGCACTCATATAGCTTTGCAGCTTAAGCCTATGGTAAGCTATGAGACGGGGGAAACTATACCGGTAAACGACGTCAATATAGCTACCGCTATCGGAATTTTTGAAAAAAGACTTAATCCTGACGGCACTAAGGAAATTTTGATTCAGCGAGAGGGAGTCGATCGTCTTATAATAGAAATTCCCGAAGAAACAGACGTTAAGAAAGCCGAAGCCCTTGTAAAAAAAGTTGGAGTTTTAGAGTTTAAAGTGCTTTCTTTGGGGACTAACGCTTGGAAAACCGTTATTACGGGAGCTTCTTTAAAACCTAATTCCGCTAACGTCGGCATAGACGCTTCCGGTAAGCCTTATGTGTCTTTTACCTTTGACTCAAAAGGAGCCGAAAGGTTTGCTCAGATTACGAGAGATAATCTTAATAAACCTCTGGCAATATGGTTTGACAATAAGGAAATAAGCGCTCCCGTGGTACAGAGCGTCATTACCGGAGGCAGCGGCACTATCAGCGGCGGATCCATGACCATCGAAGAGTGCGAAGAGTTGAAAGTTTTGATGAATTCAGGTTCGCTTCCTCTTAACGTAGAAATTCTTGAGAGTATGACGGTTGATCCGATGCTTGGGCAAGAATCTCTTATGTCAAGTTTGGCCGCCGGAGTTATAGGACTGTTGGTCGTATGTTTTTTTATGTTGTTCTATTACAGAGTTCTCGGATTTACGGCCGATATAGCTTTGATAGTTTACACTATAGTTACTCTCGCTACTATGGTGGTAGGCGGTTTTGTTTTAACGCTTCCCGGTATAGCCGGATTTATTTTATCGATAGGCATGGCCGTAGACGCTAACGTTCTTATTTTTGAGAGAATTAAAGAAGAGTTATGGCAGGGAAAGAGTCTTAAATCTTCAATAGAAATCGGTTTCAAAAGAGCTTTCGATCCTATTCTTGATAGTCATGTAACTACTTTTATAGGAGCCTTGATGATATATGTGCTTGGAGCTACCTCGATGAAAGGCTTTGGTCTTACTCTTATGATAGGAACTTTCTGGAGCCTTATCACCGCGACTGTCGGTACGAGAGTGTTCGTAGATACCATATTCCTTAATAATTGGGATACCAATAGGAAACACTATGGGGAATAGGGAGGAGTGAACGATGAATTTTTTAGAGATTTTTGTAAAGCAATTAAACGCGACTAACGTAACGTTAATGCTTGTTGTTATAGCCATCATGTTTTGGCTGGCCTTTTACACCAGACGTTTTAGAAAACAACCTATAAAAATAGTAGGGCATAAAAATACTTTTTTTACTTTTTCAGGTATTATTACGGCCTTATGCTTAATATTTATCGTATATCAGATTTTTTCAAGCGGCCTTAATCTTTCTCTTGAATTTACCGGCGGAACGATGCTTGAAGTAGGTTTCCCGGTAGGCAAACAGGAAAAAAGCGCTATACCGTCTTTGATATCGGACGTTGTAGAGCAATATAATTCGGAAATTTCGGACGAAAAGCGTCAGTTAAAACATCCTATTACTCAGCCCGAAGGTTCTCCTAAAGTAGTCGTTTATGAAAAAAACATGAATAAGGTTACTTTTACTTTAAAGAAGCCTGACGCATCGCTTTCGGCGGCTGATTTGAAGGGGCTTCCCGCGACTTTTATCGATCGTTTTGGAAAAGTGCGTTTTATTGAGGATTCCTTTGTTGAAAAAGACGGGACGGTTACTTTTTCCGTTATGTTGGAATCGGATCCCGAACTTTTTACTTCTATTATCGTAGATGTCCCCGACGAGGAGAAGTCAGGCGTAAATTCTTCCGAGCAGTCTGATTCCGGAGAATCTAAAAAGGAGGACGCTTCCGAGCCGGTCGTTAATCGTCGGATTGTTTTTGCCGATCAGAACGATATATTGAATCTTCTGAGAAGTTTTGACGAAAATTTAGAAATAGTATCCGTAACAATCGATCCTCCGATTTCGCTGGTTGGCGTCAGCGACGCTTTTCAGGCGGCTTTTATAAGACTTTCCAAGAAAGACGGAACCAGTTTGGCTAATGATGAAATAAACGATTTGCTGATTATGATAAGTAAAAAAATAGAAAATAAAGTCGGATCTATTTATCTTTTCAAAAAAGAGAGCATAGGTCCGTCGATTGGCAAAGAGCTCGCTCAAAAAGCGGCGATAGCCTTATTGGTAGCCTTGATCATGCAGCTTATCTATATAACCGTAAGATTTAATAATAAGTGGTATTATGGCTTAGCCGCAGATATAGGTCTTTTGCATGACCTTATAATTATGCTTGGCGTGTACGCCATTCTTGATCTCGAATTCGATTCGCCGTTCGTATCCGCGATGATGACTATCATCGGCTATTCAGTTATGAATTCCATAGTTATTTTCGATAGGGTAAGAGAAGATTTGATCCTGTTTAAGGAGCAGACGTTCGACGAGGTGGTTAACACTTCGTGTAATTTGACGATGACGCGTTCCGTAAACACTCTTCTTACCGTTTTGATAACTTTGTTCGCTTTATATTTCTTCGGCGGAGCTACCTTGAAAAACTTTGCGTTCGCTTTGATAGTAGGCTGCATCGCCGGAGCTTACTCTTCCGTTTTCCTGGTGCCTTCCTGTCTTTCCGTTTTTGAAGCTAGAGTTAAAAAAGAAGAGGAGAAAAAGGCTCAGGAGAGACGCGGAGCTTTGATGGAAGCGGCGGCGTCTAAAAGGAAAAGACGCGAAGCCAATAGAATCGCCGATACGGAAGAACTTCCTCCGGAATCGGAACATGACGAGCTTGACGATCAAGAGGTTTCTCAAGAAGAAGATAAGCCTTCTAAGACTGCTAAACCGGCTAAACGCACTTCGCGAAGAGCCGTTCGCAGGAAGAGAAGATAACTCTAATTAAGATAGTTTAATATTGAATTGGAGAAAATCTCCCTTAGATTTTCTCCAATTTTTTTTTGCCGGGTATAAATATAACGTCCTAAAAAAATAAAAAAGGACGTTATATTTATACGTTTATTTATGACAAGCGGACATGCGACCGTTATTTAAACAAGAAAAACGCGATGAGCAGAACTAAGATGATTGCGGCCGTCAGCAGAGCCGTTTTAGATTTTAATTCAGGCGCTTTTCCGTATACTTGTCCGGTTTGTCCGTTTATTATAACGCTATAGTCTTGATCTTTGTATTTGAACGACGATATCCATACCGGCAATAACAGATATTGATATTTTAAGTCGTAATATTCCGTAGTAAACATTATGCATCTTGCCGAGTCTGCTTTATTTTTGTTTCGTATTCTGGCGTCTATGGACTTTTCTAATTTTCTTTTTATATCGGATATTGCCGTTTCCCAACTTTCTTTAAGGGTTATTTGATATCTTTCCGCCGCGCGTTCGTTTAAATATTCAGGTTTAAACTCTTTGCTCTTGCCCGCGTTAAAAGGCTCCAGAGCTTTAATAATTTTTTTATCGTATCTTTTTGACGCGTATATAGGTTGGTTTTCGATAAATTCTTGATAACAGCCGTCAGTTTGATACCAGTCTGTGATCGTTTTCGTATTTCCGTCGTCGTCCGTTTCCGTTCTTGTGAGCCCGTATTCCGCTTGATATTTGGAAAAAGTATTTACGTCGAAGATCCAGTATGGAAAGTAAACTGCTTTAAAGGCCTCGGCTTTTAAGTGTTTCTGAATTTCGCTGGGATAGAGCCAGTTGTTTTTGTTCCGGCTTTTAAATTTTTCTTCGGCCTGTTTTGCCGTTAGTTCAAATTCGCATATTCTTGGAGCGAGAGTTTGTGTGTTGTTTTCCTCTCTTATTTGATCCGAGCCGCAGTACGGGCAAGTTCTCGGTATTTGATCGGAGAGACATATTAGTTCCGTTTTGCAGGCTCCGCATTTTAGAGATTTATATTCCTTTTGCCAACCGCAGCTTTCCGCCGCGGCAACGTCTTCAAAATTTAATTCTTTCGCTTTTTGAGGTTTTGACTCCGCAGCTTCGGTCTGTTCTTCATAATTGCAAAAAGCGCAGATTAGGCGTCCTGACTCCGGATTTAAATCCATTCTTTCTCCGCAATTCGGACATTGTTCGTAAGTTTTTTTTGCGTTTTTTTCAGTGTCTTTTATTTTGTCTGTCATTTTTTAGCAAGCCTCTTATAACGCATTTTAATATTTATATAGATATGTTTAGACGGCGTATCGAATGTTTTTAGATATAGGTTTAGTATTTTGTATTTTTATATATTTTTCCTTTTTTGGTACGATGCGGTTATTTTTTTTACGTTTTATCGAAATATTCTAATACAGCGATTACGAGCGTAAATTTATAGAAAGTTTGACTGAGGAGATTTGTCGAAAACGATTGGAAACAGTTTAAAGTTTGAAATTTAGATTAAAAATATAAATTTTAAAAGATATTCTTAAAAATAGGTAGAAATTATTATTTTAAGAAAATATTTTTAAAGGAGTTTTTATGCGTTTTGTCAAGGCGTTGACATATTTTTTTAAAATGCTTTTTTCAGCCGACCTTTTTAAAAAAGTCGAATTGGCTTTAGACGGCAAATTATGCGAGCCGGCGGTAATTTTTTCTATTCTTCAGAGAGACGGTAGATTTATCGATTTTTTAATGGAGGATTTATCCGGCGTTCCGGACTCTGCGTTAGGAGCCGGAGTTAGAAACGTTCAGGAAGGTTGTCGAAAGACTTTAAGAGATTACGTAGAGTTTAAAAGTTTGAGAGAAGAACCGGAGAATACGTGCGTAGAAGTTGAAAAAGGATTCAGTCCGGCGTCAGTTAGGCTGTTGGGAAACGTTTCGGGGGATCCTCCTTTTAGAGGAATTTTAATTCACCACGGTTGGAAAATTGAAAACGCAAAATTTCCGATTTCCATACCGTCAGGGAACGTAGTGGCTCCGGCTGAGGTTGAAATAAAGTAGACGGGGAGAATATGAAAATGACAAAATCGCCTTACGTTATAGGAATAGATCTGGGAACTACAAATACCGCTATGGCTTTTTCTAAGGATGAAGACGGCGCAACTATTGAGATATTCAAGATACCTCAGATAGCGGACATTAGAGAAATCAAGGAGAGAACCACGCTGCCTTCCTTCATATATATTCCCGGCAGTCATGAGCTTCCTGAAGGAGCCGCCGAACTGCCTTGGGGAGATTTCCCGTATATAATAGGAGAATTTGCTTTAAAACAGGGACTTAAAGTCCCCGACAGACTTGTTTCGTCTTCTAAATCTTGGTTATGCGCAAACGCCGTAGATAGAGAGGGAATGATTCTTCCATGGGGTTCGGATTCTAAGAAAGTCGCTAAAATTTCTCCGGTAGAATCCGCTATGAGATGTTTGACTCATTTGTACGAAGCCTGGAATTATAAATTTAAGGACGTTAAACATGCGTCTTTTTGCATTCAGGATATAGCTCTAACCGTGCCCGCTTCTTTTGACGCGGTTGCGAGAGAACTTACGGTAAAAGCCGCTACCGCTTCCAATATGGACGTAACTTTACTTGAAGAACCTCAAGCGGCTTTGTATGCTTGGCTGTTTTCAATGGGAGAAGAATGGAGAAAAATTTTAAAATTAAACGACACCGTGTTGGTATGCGATATAGGAGGAGGCACGACTGATTTCAGTCTTATAGCCGTATCTGAGAACGAAGGAAATTTAGAGCTTGAGAGAATAGCCGTAGGAGACCATATTCTTCTTGGCGGAGACAATATGGATCTTGCGGCGGCAATGGCTTTATATGAGGATATGCGCGCAAGAAAAAAAGTTAAGCTGGAACCTTGGCAGTTAAACGCTATGGCAAGAAGCTGTTCCGCGGCAAAGGAAAGAATGTTGTCGGATAATTCTGTAAAAGAAGCGGAAATTATCATACCGGGCCGTTCAAGCAGTATTTTTGGAGGCAGTTTGACCGCTCTTTTAAAGAGAGAGACTTTGGAACGAATTATATTCGACGGCTTTTTCCGGTCTGTTCCTTTAAATTCTCGCCCGGAGCCTAGAAGACGGTTAGGATTAGCCGAAATCGGGCTTCCATATGAACATGACGCCGTCGTTACGCGTCATTTGGCCGCTTTTCTTAGCGTGAACCGAGAGACTCTCGTTAAAAAAGGCTACGCTCCTTTGCCTACGCATTTGCTGCTGAACGGAGGAGTTTTTAAATCTGAAGCCATAACTTCCAGGTTTATAGCCGCATTGAAAGAATGGTATCCTGACGGCGAATCTTTTACCGTTTTAAAAGGCGCGGATTTGGATTTGTCCGTGGCTAAGGGAGCCGCCGCTTACGCCCTTTCCAAACGGGGCAAAGGAATACGAATTAAAGGCGGAACTTCAAGATCTTATTATATAGGCATAGAAACTTCAATGCCTTCCATCCCAGGATTTGAACCTCCCGTAAAAGCTCTTTGCATAGCCGGGAAAGGAGTTGAAGAGGGAACTAAGATTAAACTTGACGATAGAGAATTTGCGCTTGGAGTAGGATATGAAGCGGAATTCAGGTTCTTCTCATCTTCGACGAGAGAAGACGACGCTATTGGGAATATAGTTGAGAATTGGGAAGACGTAGGCATAAAAGAGCTTCCTTCGTTAAAGGTTTTTCTCGAATCGGACAATACCGACGCGGGATTTATTCCGGTTAAATTAGAAACTTACGTAACTGAAATAGGAACCATAGAATTATGGTGTATTTCAGCCGACGGCTTTCGCAGAAAGCTGGAGTTTGACGTTCGTCACAGCGATGCCGATTAGAGATATCGCGATAAAACTTCTTAAATAAATTTTATTCGCGGACCTTATAAATTAATGGGGCAGCTGTTTATCATGAATACGAATAAAATGACGGACTTATTAGAATCGTTAAGACCTTACGTAACTTTTGAGGAATAATGGAGATTTGTACTTATGAGGTACGCGATAGGCATAGATTTAGGAACTACTAATTCGTGTTGCGCTTATATAGATTTAGAGTCGGACTTAAAAAAGCCGGAGTTGTTCCCTATAGAACAAGCGATTGAACCGGGGGAAACGGCCGAGCGACTTATGCTCCCTTCTTTTATTTTTTTGCTTGATCAAGTAGACATGGGCGCTAAAACATTTGCGCTTCCTTGGGATAAAGATCTCAATTATTCAGTTGGAGAATTGGCTAAAAAGAGTTTAATTTATTATCCTCAAAAAGTCGTATCTTCTTCAAAATCTTGGCTTTCAAATATGAAAGTTGATAGGAAGGCTCCTATTTTGCCTTGGAATCAGGTAGGAAGCTCCGATAAAATTTCTCCTTTCGAGGCTGCGTCCAGAATTCTGACTCATATAAAACACTCTTGGAATTATAAGATGGGAGGCGGGACGTCGGCTTTTGAAAATCAAGAAGTCACTCTTACCGTTCCGGCTTCGTTTGACGACGCAGGAAGAGAACTCACCGTCGAGGCGGCCGAGAAAGCCGGAATTAAGAATTTGACTTTGCTTGAAGAGCCCCAGGCCGCGTTTTACGCTTGGCTGCTGAAAAATGAGTCGCTTTGGAAAAAAGAATTGAGAGGCGTAAAAGACGTTCTCGTATGCGACGTAGGAGGAGGCACCGCCGATTTTACGATTATAAGAGCTTCAAGCGACGATACCGGAGCCTCTTTAAAACGCGTTGCCGTAGGAGATCATCTCTTGTTAGGCGGAGATAATATGGATATGGCTCTCGCGCTTATGACTGAAAAAAAATATTTAGGTTCGTCAGGAAAGCTTGACGCGGTAATGTGGGCGTCTTTATGCGCGGAATGCCGAACTGCTAAGGAAAAGCTTTTGGCCGACAATCCTCCTGAAAAAGTTTCCGTTGCTATTCTTGGAAGAGGAAGCAGAATTATTTCCTCAAGCATATCGGCTGAAATTTCCTTTGAGGATTGCGAGTCGGCTGTATTGGAGGGATTTTTCCCTTCTTTACGATTCGGCGATATAACTCCGTCTGTTTCTTCGGGCTTATCCGAGTGGGGCCTTCCTTATCAGAAAGATCCAAGAATTACTAGACATATGGCCGATTTTATTAAAAAACATGCCGAAAGAGAGGAAATTCCGGACGCAGTTCTTTTTAACGGCGGAGTCTTTAGATCCGCGCTGTTTAGGAGCAGGGTAAAAAATCAGCTTGAAGAATGGGGCGGAAAACCTGTTAAAGAACTTCAAAACGACGAATTCGACGCTGCCGTAGCTCTTGGAGCAGCATATTTTTCAAAAGCTAAACGGGGAGACGGAGTAAGAATAGGGGGAGGTTCTCCAAGATCGTACTATGTCAAGATAGACGCCGGAACGACGTCAGGAGATACCTATCTTTGCCTTATTCCAAAAGATCTTATGACCGAGAACGTTCAGGAAATCAAAAATAAAACTTTTTTGCTTTCTCTTGAGCATCCGGTAAGTTTTTCTGTGTTCAGCTCGACAAGCAGAGACAGCGATATGCCCGGAGACATAATTTCCGTAAACGGGGATTCCCTTTCTCCTCTGCCTCCTTTATTTACCGTATTGCCAAGGGGAGAAGATAAAGATAAATTTAAGGAAGTGTTTTTGAAGTCTAATTTAACTGAGATTGGGACTTTAGAATTAAAATGCTCGACTCCGGACAATTCCGGAGAATGGAAACTTAATTTTGGAGTTTTTAGAGAAGGCGGCGATAAGACAGACGAGCAGACATTGGCGGTTCCGGTTAGAAGTTCGATAGTAAACGCCGAACTTGCCCGAGAATCTCAATCTATTATACGATTAGCTTTTGAGAAAAAAAACGGAGAAAAATATAGAAAACTTTTAGCGGATCTTGAAAATTTATGGCAGACCGGAAAAAAAGATTGGGATATTTCCGTAAATCGCTTAATCTTTGATTCTCTTATAGACATATCTTCAAAGAGAAGAATAGACGCCAAATCCGAAGGAGCTTGGTTTAACGCCGCGGGATTCACGCTTAGGCCGGGGTATGGGTACCCTTTGGACGACTGGAGAATAAAAAAGGCCGAAAGTCTTATCGTGAAATGGCTGCAATTTAATAAAGAAGAGCAGAATAGACTGGAGTGGTGGATATTTTGGAGAAGATGCGCCGGAGGTCTTTCAGGGGAGGCTCAGAAGCTTATTTTCGACAGAGTTTCTTCATGGTTTTTGAAAGGCAAGAAACATCTAAAGTCATTTTCAGGTCCGAATCCTTCTAAGAGCGAGCTGATGGAAATTTTACAGATGGCGTCTTATTTTGACAAACTATCGGTATCTTTGAAGATAGAATTGGGCGGTTACGTAATGAAAAATATTCTTAGGAAGGATCCGGTTCAGGCTTTAAATATGATAAGAAGGATAGCGGGGCGCAGAACTATATACGGCAACGCGAATTTTATATTGCCCGCCGAAATATCCGAGGAGTGGATCCGCGAGATTATTTCGGCGGAATTTTCGGGAAATTCCGCGTTTATGGCTTTATCCGCTATGGCTGAGCTGACCGGAGACAGGAGTAGAGACGTAAGCGAAGAAGTCAGAAATTTAGTTTCGTCTTATTTGAAAAAGCTTGAAGCCGACGATAAGTTTATAAAACCTTTATTTGAAGTTGCCCAAGAAACTATTGAAGAAGAGGACGTTTTTTTGGGAGATTCTATTCCTCCGGGATTAAAATTGATTTTAGAAAGGTAATTTTTTAATTTTTATGAAAATATTATAATGGAACGTAGAATTCGTATTTTTTTACTTTGACTATTTTATGTTTCTTAATGTCACCATAATCTTTATTATAAACGAGTACGCGATATGTCTAAAGAACTTTACATAGGAAGATACAAAGTAATTAAAGAGCTAGGCCGCGGCGGTATGGGGATAGTTTACCAAGGAGAAGATCCTATTCTCGATCGTCCGGTGGCGATAAAAGTTCTGCCTCCTAAAAAAACGGCTTCAAAGAAAGCCGTTCAGCGGTTTTTGAGAGAAGCTAGAGTTTCGGCTAGATTGGATCATCCTCATATCGTTAAAGTTTATGACATCGGCGAGGAAGACGGTTTGTTCCATATCGTTATGGAATACGTTCCGGGCGATTCTCTTCGAGATATCATTGAAGCGGACGGCAAGCCCGATATACGATTCATGGCCGAGTTATTTAAGCAATTGTGCGACGCTATGTCTTATGCTCATGAACAAAAAATTACTCATAGAGATATAAAACCGGAAAATATAAAAGTTACGGACGACAATAAAGTTAAAGTTATGGATTTTGGCATAGCGGTATTGGACGATAGTCATTCGATTACTGAAACCGGTAGCGTTATGGGAACTATAGCTTACTTTTCTCCGGAACAGGCTAGAGGCTTAGAGGCTGATTATAGGGCCGATATATATTCTATGGGCGTTGTGTTTTATGAAATGCTGACTAAAAATTTGCCTTTCGAAGCCCATTCGCTTCCCGAGATGCTTAATAAGCATCTCTACGACGCTCCGATCCTTCCTACTATTAGGAATATTGAGGTTCCTAAAGAGTTTGAGAGTTTAATTCTCAAATGTATGGAAAAAAGTCCCGATAGACGGTTTTCATCCGCTTTGGAGATGGAAAATATTATCAGCGATTATTTATCTCCGAAGCCTATTTCGGTTTTTTCAAATCCTAAGCCTCAAAACGTCGAAAATTTTGCGTCGGATAGGCTTGCCGCTCTTAAAGCAGAGCTGCTTGCCGGCCTTAACGAAGATTCTGAGGAACCAAAACCAAGCGTTAAGCATAGCGAAGAATTGACTCAATTAGTTGAGGAAGTTGAATCCGAACGGAAATCCGCAAAAAAACAAGAATCTGAAAAAAAATCGGACGATTTTTCCAATATTGACGTTCAGCCTAAGGCAGTTCAGGAGGAGCAAAAAGAGGAACGTGAGAAAAAAACGTCTCCTTCCGAGGTTGCTCCGGTTATTCCTCCTATACCGGAGAGCGAACCCGGTATTAGCGAGAGAGAAAAATATAATCTTTTCATTGATAAAATGAAAAAGGACGCCGAAGTATCTCAAACTGTTTCCGAAACCTCAGTTATAACTTCTTCGGTGATATGTCCCGAATGCGGACAGGAAAATTTAGCTTCTCAATTGTGTTGTTCCAGATGCAACGCTTCTCTTCCATCGTCTTCGGGAGAAATTTGCGACGCGGAGTATCATAATCGCCAGGGGATGTTTTATTTTTCCTCCGGAGATTACGAAGAGGCCATAGATAGGTTTGAACTTGCTATAAAATACGATCCAAACTATGCTCCTCCTTATTATAATAAGGGCAGAGCCAGGCTTGAAGAAGGAAATTTGGAACAGGCTTTCAAGGATTTTTCCGAGGCTTGCGAGTTATTTCCCGACAATTATGAAAGCTATGTCTATTTGGCGGAATATTACAGACGCATTGAAAATCCGTCTGAAGCGGTCAGATATTATCTTCAGGCTTTGAAGTTCGATCAAAACAATTTGGAGGTAAGAAGTTCTCTGGCTTTTTTGTTCGCTCAACAGGGCGAAGTATCTCAAGCTATTAAGGAATATTCTTATATTTTAGCTATAGATCCTGAAAATATAGACGCTCATAAGCAGCTCGCTTATTTATATTCCGGTCTTAATCAAGTAGACAACGCTATAAGGGAGTTTGAAATCGTTCTTAAATATGAGCCTGAAAATCCTCAGATATACGTTTGGCTTGGAGATCTTTACAAGAAAAAGAGAAAGTTCGGACAGGCTGAGAAAAATTATACTTCGGCTATAACTATAAATCCTGAAAATCCTGAAATTTATACTTCTTTAAGCGATCTTTATTTGAGGCAGAATCGATCGGATCTAGCTTACAAAACTATAACCAACGCTCTTTCCCTTGAAGAAAACAACAGGGAGGCTAGACTTCAGTTGGCAGATATGTATCTAAGACAAGGAGATACATATGGAGCCGCGGCCGAACTTGAGCACATAGCTGCTTCTCATCCCGGAGATACCGAAGTGCACCAGCATCTTGGGGATCTTTATATGACTATGGGAGCTTATGACAACGCGATTAGTCATTATGAAAAATCTGTCGAAGCCGGAGCAGGCTCGTCCAGCGCTCACGCTCATAATAAACTTGGCATGCTTTATTTAAAGAAGGATTATACTCAGCTGGGAATATTGGAGTACAGACAGGCCGTCGCGATGCAGCCTTCCAATCCCGAATACAGAGAAGATTTAGGTATGGCGTATTATTGTCAGGGAGATAAAGCCAGAGCTGTGGAAGAATTAAAAAAGGCCGCCACTTTGGATAGCAGAAACGTAGATTATTATAAAGCTATAGGCGTTATTCTGGAAGAGGAAGAAAGATATGACGAAGCTATTAAAATGTTCAGGAAGGCTGAGGAATTATCTCCCAGAGATTCCTTAATCCCCGCTCTTATAGGCAAAGTGTACTTTAATCAAGGACTCGTAAGCATGGCTTTAATTGAATATAAAAAAGCTTTGTCTTTACAGCCTACGAATTATCTGTATCATATTTACATAGCGAAGGCTTACGCTAAGAGGAATCAGCCTGATCTTGCCATAGAATCTTTTAGGATGGCGTTAAACCTTATGCCTTCGAAGAATCGGGGAGATTACAGCGCCGTCATGAGCAAAGCGTATGTGGATTTAGCTAGAGCTCATATTGATAAAGGGGAATACACAAAGGCTAAACAGGTTTTGCTTTCGGCTGAAAAATTGGCTCCGGATACCCCTTCGGTGTCTCATATGCTTGGTATTATAGCTATTCATGAGAAAAAGGGGCAACAGGCTTACGATTATTTATTTGACGTTTTAAAGGCCCAGCCTTCCAACGTCGCCGTTCTCGCTGATTTTGCCCGAGCAAACGTGCTTTTGGGAGAGTATGATACGGCTTTAAAGACTTGGGATGTTATATATGAGCTTTCTCCCGGTAAATCGGATTTATATAATTTAAAAATCGACATTTATATAGCTTCGGGAAGATTTTCCGAGGCGGTAAATCTTATCGATGAACTTATGACGAAAGATCCTTCCAATTCCGCTTATTATCACTCTTTGAAAGCATATGCGGCCAATAGGAGAAAAGATCCTTTGACTGAAGAGAGAGAGCGTATAGCGGCGATGAAAGACAGTTCTTATTTTTGGGAATATACGAGGGATTACGCTGTTTTTCTGGCCTCGCGGAAGAGAAAGGAAGAAGCCGAAGAGTATTTTTCCGAAGCTCTCCAAAATTGTCCGGAAAACAGCAGGGAAGAACTTATTAAACTTAGGAGCGCTTTATTGGATTAATAGAATATGTACGCTCAGACCGTAGTTAATTTGAAGGTTAGATCTATCGATCGTTTGTTCTCATATTCCATTCCTGAAAAATTAGAGGAAAGAGCCGTCCCCGGGGCAATAGCCGCTGTTCCGTTCGGAAAGCGGATTCTTCCCGCATTTATTTTTAAGCTTTCCGACGAACTTCCCTGCCTTCCCGAAGGAACGGCGTTAAAATCGATTGAGGACATTTTATTAGACGCGTCGTCTTGCCGTAAAGAAATCGTTTATCTTGCGCAATGGCTTCATGATTATTACGGATGTTCTTTTATCGACGCCGTTAAAACGGTTATTCCGCCATGCTTTTATTTTACGCGCGGCTCTTTCCTGAAAAACAGAAAAAAAATAATAATTCGTCTTATTGAGACGGATCAACGCCAAGTTTCCTTGAGATTGGCCGGGAGTCCCAGGCAAGCGGAGCTTGCGGATCGTCTCTTTAATTTGGGCGAGACAAGAATATTAAGAGATTCTTCGATGCCTCTTTCTCTTTTATATGAATTGGAGAAAAAGGGGATTATCGGTTTGGAAGATAGTCCTTTGCCCATATTGCCGGCCGAGGCCAGGCGAAGTCTACGCCCTTACGTAGAGTTAGAGCCTTCTTTGGAACAGAAAGCCGCTTTTGAAAAGGCGGCGTCTTTAATTGACGGCGGTCGGCCTGCGGGAGTTCTTTTATATGGGGCGCCAGGAAGCGGGAAAACGTTAGTTTATTTAAAACTTATAGACTATGCCCTTTCTAAAGGGAAAACCGCTCTAGTTCTTGTTCCGGAACTGTCTTTGATGGCTCAATTTGCCGATATTTACAGAAGTAGATTTGGCGATGCGGTAGCTTTTCTTCATTCGTCTCTTTCTAACGGCGAAAGAGTCGGCGAATGGAGGAGAATATTGAACGGAGACGCTAAAATTGTCCTTGGGACGAGAAGCGCCGTGTTCGCTCCTCTTAAGGACATAGGAGTGATAATTATAGACGAAGAGCATGAACCCGCTTATAAACAGGATTCTTCTCCTCGATATCATGCTCGTCATGTCGCGGTTAAGCGAGCGGCTATGAATAATTCCGTATTAGTGTTGGGAACGGCTACGCCTTCTCTTGAAACATATTTTAGAGCGAAATACGGAGGTTACGCTCTTCTTTATCTGTCTAAAAGGGTATCCGGATATCGTCCTAAATTAAAAATAATAGATATGCGCCGTTCTTTTTCCAGGAAGGAGGGAGCTCTTTTAAGTCCTTGGCTTTTAAAGCGGCTGGATCAAACTCTTAAAGCGGGACTTCAGGCTTTGCTTTTTATAAATAGAAGAGGTTTTTTCCGTTATCTTTTTTGCGCTGATTGCGGCAAGAGGATTACATGTCCTAATTGCGCCGTAACTTTGAAGCTTCATAAAAATCCGTCTGTTTTAAAATGTCATTATTGCGCTTATGAAGATGTTCCTCCTGATTTTTGCGAGAGCTGCGGAAGTTTTAACATAGTTCCTGAAGGCGGGGGCACTCAGAGGCTTGAAGACGAAATAAAAAGAGAATTCCCCGGGGCTAGAGTTTTAAGAATGGATCGCGATACCGTCTCGGCAAAATATTCCGCCGAGAAAATTTACGACGCTTTCAGAAATAATGAAGCCGATATTCTTATAGGAACTCAAATGATAACTAAAGGATTTGATTTTCCCAACGTAGCTCTTTCAGCGATGGTTCTTGCCGACGCGGCTTTTTCTATGCCTGATTTTAGAGCTCAGGAAAGAGCTTGGCAGCTTATGGTTCAGGTGGCGGGCAGAGCCGGAAGAAAGTTAGCCGGCGCAGAATTCGCGGCTCAGACTTACGACCCCTTACATCCGGCTTTACGGGCTTTATCCGCCTCTAATCCGGAAAGTTTTTATAATAATGAGCTGGCCGACCGGAAAGAATTAGGCTATCCGCCTTTTGGACACTTAGTTAGAATTTTATTCCTTAGTAAGGATAAAATTATCTGCTCGAATTATGCGGAGGCTTTTGCGAAAGAATTTTTTCTTTCTGAAGAAGAAGACTTATTAGGTCCTTCTCCATGTCCTGTCGAAAAGATTAAAAATTATTATAGAGTTCATATTTACATAAAATGCAGAAACGTTATAAAAATTGTCGAGCAATATAGAAAAATATCTGAAAAGATGTCTTCCGCAGACGTAAATTCTATAATAGATTCGGATCCTTTATCATATTTATGAGGCTATCGTCTGAGTCTTGCTCTTTATTTCTTTTATTATCGCGTTCGCCGTATTGTTCCGTTTATTTTTTATAGATAATATTCAAAAATATAGTCGTCCATAAAAAAGCCTTCTCCTATGTCGGCTTTTTCTTCTCTGGTTAGCGTCATTCCCAACGCTTTATAAGTTTCTATAGCAGGATAATTATTTTTATTTACCGTGAGCCATATCTTATCGATATTTTCTTTGCGGCATAGATCTTTAAGAAAATTAAAGCTGAATTTTGCCAGTCCTTTTTTTCTGAAATCTTTTAAAATATATAATTTGCTTAAATATAACCCGTCGTTATTTTGTATTCCGACGTACCCGGCTTTTGTGTCGCCGTAAACTATAAAAAAATACCTGTATTTTTCGTTTGTCATTTGTTCTTTTACCGCCCGGCAAGACTGATATTTATTTATCATGTAGTCGATTTGTTTTTTGCCGAGAATCGGGAGATAGTGCTCGTTCCATATTTCTTTTCCTAGAGCGGCCACTTCGTCGGCGTCTTCGATGGCGGCCGGTCTTATTTCTTTGATTATTTCTTTATTGATCATGTCGGTTGCCTTTCGGATAAAATCTAATTTTTTTGATTATTATACTTAGCCGTAGTTTAATATAATCTTTAATTTTTATTTTTGTTAAAAAACTCCTATTGTTATGTATATAGAAAATATTTAGTTTACGCAGAGTATAATTTAAGGTTATCGTAAAAGGAATATTTACAGGCTTCAAAGAAGAGAAGAATTGAATTGGCGTTAAAATATAGTTAAGGAGTTTTCTATATGGAAAAAATCTATCTTGCGGGCGCCGCCAGAACTCCCATAGGAAGTTTTCAAGGGGCTCTTTCAAAAGTTTCGGCTAAAGATCTCGGCATAGCGGTAGTTAAAGCGTCTTTGGAACGTTCCGGCGTACCTTATGAAAAGGTGGACGAAGTGATAATAGGTTCCGTTATTCAGGCCGGACAGGGACAGAACGTTTCTCGCCAAATAGCTTTGGGAGTCGGCCTTGATTGGTCTGTGCCCGCAATGACCGTAAATATGGTGTGCGGCTCCGGGTTAAGAACCGTCGTAGACGCCTGCAGAATTATAAAAGCAAATGAGGCCGACATAATTATTGCGGGCGGAACCGAGTCTATGTCAATGGCTCCTTATTTGCTTCCTGACGTTAGAGCCGGATCCAGAATGGGCAATATAACGGTTATCGACGGCTTAATACATGACGGTCTTACGTGCGCGATTGAAGCTCAGCATATGGGCGTTACTGCCGAGAATCTAGCCGAACGTTTTTCTATAACCAGAGAAATGCAGGATGAGTTAGCGTATTTTAGTCATATGAAAGCGGTATCGGCTATAAAGTCGGGATATTTTGACGCTGAAATAGTTCCGATAACTATTACGGGTAAAAAGACTTCTATCGTTATGCATAAAGACGAACACCCTCGTCCTTCTACCAGTTTGGAAGTTCTCTCAAGGCTGCGTCCCGCTTTTAAAAAGGATGGCACGGTTACTGCCGGAAATTCTTCCGGAATCAACGACGGAGCCGCAGCTGTTGCGGTTTTGTCTGAACGGGCGGTAGAAAAATATTCCATAAAGCCGACTGCCTCGATAAAAGCTTGGGCTTATGCAGGAGTAGAGCCCGCCATTATGGGAACCGGTCCGATAGCGGCGGTGAGAAAGCTTTTCGAAAAAACCGGCATGAAGCTTGAAGATATAGATTTGATAGAGGCAAACGAGGCGTTTGCGGCTCAGGCTATTGCCGTGGGCAAGGAATTGGGTTGGTATAAGACCGAATTTGAGGACAGAGTTAACATAAGCGGAGGAGCTATTGCTTTGGGACATCCTATAGGCGCGTCCGGCTGTAGGATTTTGACTACTCTTTTATATAACCTTGAAAGGAAGAAAATGAAAACCGGGTTGGCCGCGTTATGTATCGGAGGCGGCATGGGGATTGCAATGATAGTAGAGAGAGAGGTATAGATATGAGAATGTCGGGCAAAGCGGTTGATTTTGTTTTGGATTTTTTTCATCAGATAGAAAATAAAGATTTAAACGCTCTGCTGGAACAGTTTGACGATTCCGCCAGATTAGCTTTTCCCGGACTTGCTAACAGCAGATTAGGCTTTATTTTTGGAAAAGACAAGATAAATCGTATTTTGAAAAGATTTTTTCAAGTTGCTCTTGATTTAAATATTGAAGTTAAGAACGTTCTTGCGACCGGGGATAGAGTGTCTGCGGAGTGGACTTTCGACGGGAACAATAAAAAAGGCAGACCTATGCGAGGAGCCGGAGCCGCGTTTTTTGATCTTAACAGAGCCAGTTTGATTGAAGAAGCGAGGATATATATCGCTTCAGATTCTTTTTCTTTAAAATAACGTAATAGAAAGGCGGCATATAATGAGTTCGGAATTTTATATTCCAGAGACGGTATCGGAAGCCGTAAATCTGAAAGAGACTTTGAAAAGAGCGTTCTATCTGGGCGGAGGAACTATTTTAAACGCCTGGACAAAAAAGTCTGCTAAAAAATTAATATCGCTTCATAAATTAGGTTTAAAATCTATCGAAAGACAGACCGGATTTATTAGTATAGGAGCGATGACTACTTTAACGGAACTTTTTAACGGCGGAGTTATGAAAGATAATTATCCTTTAGAGGAAATTTTAAAATCTTGCAAGATAGTTTCTAAAAACATAAGAAATATGGCTACTGTGGGAGGAGTATTAGGTTCCAGATATACTCGAAGCGATTTTCTCCCTTTATTTTTAGTTCTTGAGGCTGAAGTTGTTTCGATTACTTCGGAAGGCGAAAGACGAGAGTCTGTCGAGGATTTTCTTATGCGTCCTCCTTCAAAATCCGGCTTAATAACTAATATTTTAGTAAAGGAAGACAGAGAGCCTTTTTTCTTTAAAAGCGCTCGCTTCGCTCGTAATTCGAACGATTTGCCCGTTATAAAGATGGCTGTTTTCTATACTCCTTTAGGCACGACTATGACGGATCTTAAAATAGCTGCCGGCGGGCTTTATGATAAGCCTGTTCGTCTTTATGAGCTTGAAGAAGCGTTAGAAGGCAAAAATTATGATGACGATAAAATTTCTTCGCTTATCGGAGAAACTTTGAATCAAATGGCTCCGGCTAGAACGGATTTAAGAGGAAACGGCGATTTTAAGAAAGCCGTGGCAGCTTCGCTTCTTGAAGATATTATCGCCGCGTCCTGAAAGGAAATGGAGTTTCTATGAAAATTAAATTAATATTAAATGGCAAAAAGAAAACGTTTAATGAAAATCCAATGAAGTCTCTGGCTAAAATTCTTAGAGAATCAGGTCTTCTCTCCATAAGAACAAACTGTGACGGAGAAGGGACTTGCGGAGCCTGCAGCGTGATTCTTAACGGAGTTAAGGTCAACTCTTGCCAGGTTAGGTTTGGCCAGCTTTCGGACGGAGACGATATTTTTACCGCGGAAGGTTTAGCTAAAGGGCGCGAATTGCATCCTATTCAGAGGGCGTTTTTGAAAGCGGGAGTCGTTCAATGCGGTCATTGTACTCCAGGTATGATGTTGGCTGTTAAAGAGATGCTTGATAATTGCGAAAATCCTGATATAGAGGATATGAAAGATTATCTTTCCGGTAATTTGTGCAGATGTACGGGATACAAACAGTATTTTGACGTGTTGAAATATTTAAAAGACGAGAATCCCGGCCAGCCAAAAACTTTTAGGGACGATTTAAGAATCGTGGGCAAGCCCGTTGAGAAAGTCGACGGGCCCAGGCTGGTAAAGGCCGAGCCTTCATACGTAGGCGATATGGTTACTCCGGATGCTCTTATTATTAAGGTGAAAAAAAGTCCGTACCCTCATGCTTTTATTAAAGATATAGATACTTCCGAGGCGGAGGAGCTTGAAGGCGTAGAACTTATCGTAACTTATAAAAACGGTCCTTCTAAACCTTATAATACCGCGGGCCAGGGATATCCGGAACCTTCGCCTTACGATTTTCATCTCGTAGATCGGACTATGCGTTATTACGGAGATAGAGTAGCGATAGTAGCAGCCGTTTCCGAAGAGATAGCGGATAAGGCCATAGAGCTTATTAAAGTCGAGTATGAACTTCTTCCGGCCGTTTTTAGTCCTTTCGACGCAAAAAAGCCCGGAGCAGTTCTTATTCAGGACAGGGATATTTCCGTGGATCCTCTTCCTATAGGCCAGGATCCTAAGACGAACAGGGCGGCTCATAACGCCGGAGGAATAGGGGACGTAGAAAAAGGATTGCAAGAAGCCGACGTAGTCGTGGAGAGAGATTACGGCTCCCATAGAGTTCAATGCACTCCTATGGAAACGCATAGATGTTTCGGTTATATAGAGAACGGAAGACTTACTCTTCGAGCTTCAACTCAAGTTCCATGGCATTTGAGAAGAATTATAGCTAATATTTTGGATATAAAAGAAAATCAAATTCATATTATAAAAGAGAGAGTTGGCGGAGGGTACGGTTCCAAGCAGGATCTTGTTATTGAAGATATTGTCGCTTGGGTAGTATGGCAGACCGGAAAGCCGGCTTATCATGAAATGACCAGAGAAGAGGAATTCGTTAACTCAAGAGTTCGTCATACTATGTTTTTTAGAGTTAGGGCGGGCGCAAAGAACGACGGAACCATAACCGCTCTGGATATACGTGAGGTTTCCGATACCGGGCCGTATGGAAATCATTGTTTGACTGTGCCGATGAACGCATGTTCTAAATCGCTGCCTCTTTTTAAATGCGAAAATATGCGTTACGACGTAAGCACATATTATACGAACAACGTTATTTCAGGGGCTTATCAGGGTTACGGAGCTCCTCAGGGAAGTTTTGCCATACAGATGGCCGTGGCGGAACTCGCTCATAAGCTTGGTATTGATCAGCTTGAATTATTAAGAAAAAATATGGTTGAGAAAGGCTATCATTTGGAAATTTTAAAATCTCTTGGAGAGGGGCAAGAGGGTATAGCGCAAGTAATTAGTTCCTGCGGTTTAAAAGAATGTCTCGACAGGGGAGCCGAATTGATAGGCTGGGACAAACCGTTAGTTTCCGATAAACCTTATATAAAAAAGGGTAGGGGAGCGGCGATTATACAACAGGGTTCAGGATTGCCGGGCATAGATTCCGCAAACGCGGAAATCAAAATGCTTGGAGACGGCACGTTTATGATTCTGATGGGCGGCACTGATCTTGGCACGGGATTGGATACTCTAGCCGTAAAAGTTTCTTCCGAAACGTTGTGTTGTGATTTCGATCGTTTTTCCATTATTTCTTCCGATACTGACGTAACTCCGTTTGACGTAGGAGCGTATGCGTCTTCCGGCACATATTTCAGCGGAATGGCCGTTTATAGGGCCGCTTTGGATATGAAGTCAAAGCTTTTGGAAAAAGGCGCCGAACTTTTAAAAACAGATTTGAAAAATGTGAAAATAGAGTATCCGGGCTTTGTCACGGACGGAACTTCTAAACTCTCTTATGCGGAGATATCGGCCGCCACTCAATGCGGTACCGGTTCAGGCCAGATAATAGCGGAAGGTAATTTTACGACAGAGGAAGCTCCTATTCCTTATGGAGCTCATTTTGCGGAAGTAAGCGTCGATACTAGAACCGGAGAAGTAGTCGTAGATAAATATTATGCCGTTCAAGAGTGCGGGACGCCGATAAACCCTGAATTAGCTCTTGGTCAGGTATATGGAGGAGTCGTCAAATCTATAGGTCATTGTATTTATGAGGAGATGAAGTTTGACAATAAAGGCAAGTGTTTGAATCCTAATTTTATGGATTATAAAGTGCCTATGATCAGAGATTTGCCTGAAGAATTTAAGTGCGAGCTGATTGAGGTTGCGGATCATCTGGGCCCTTACGGCGGTAAATCAGTATCTGAAATAAGCACTAACGGAGCCGCTCCGGCTATAGGAATAGCTATTTATAACGCCACGGGCATATGGATGCAGGAATGGCCTTTTACTGCCGAATATGTATATAAAGCGCTTAAGGAAAACAAGGACGTTCCTCATTTATATGATTTTACTACCGGTATGAAAAAATAACTTTTAGATTTTGCTAAGACGTTAAAACGGGGCTATAAATACTCTTATATCGTTTTTAGCGTTAGAGTTAAAACTTTAAGTCGATTTTCGCTAAGATTTTAATAAAATAATACCGCAGGGCTACAGCCCTGCGGTATTATTTTATCAACGATAAATATGTAGTTTTTAATTTTCGATTATAAGTTTTGCGTTAAAACGGAATAATAACTGCGGTGAATTATTAAGCGTTTTCTGCTTCGCTAATTTTTTTCGTCATAATTTTGTGATGAATAACATAGTAGATCCCCGCCAGTAAAAAAGTTATAATCATTATTAATAAAAAATGTTCATGAAGAAGTTCTTCGCCTTTATATATTATTTCTCTATAAGAGGCTTTTTGCCCCAGAATATGTCCCAGATAAGCTCCTATACCGGCTAAAATAGCCATCCAAAGACCCGCTCCAGCGGCAGTATAGACTGTGAAGCTTTTTCTATTCATTTGAGCAAGTCCCGCGGGGATTGAAATTAGATGCCTAAGCACCGGTATTAATCTGCAGACGAACGTAGCCATTTCTCCATATTGTCTGAAAACTTCTTCGGCTCTTTGAAGAGATTTTTCAGATAAGAAGAAATATTTACCGTATTTATATAGAAAAGGCCTTCCTAATTTTGCGGAAACATAATAGTTAATCCATGCTCCGCAAACGGAACCCAAAGTTCCGATAATTATGACCGCAATCATATCGGGCCAAAAGGCTCTAAACGTCAATTCCTCCCTATATGCCATAAAACCGGCCGGAATCATTACTACTTCGCTTGGAATGGGAAGAACGGTGCTTTCCATTGTCATAAATAAAAAGATAAGTATAAATCCCCATACAAAAGCATATGATGCTAAATGTTCTACTTGAGTTATAATTGCCTCCGTCATATAAACCCCTTGTTAATCTATGTTTTGAATTCGTCCCTGAGCTCCTTCGGTTACCAATCCTACCGTCATTTTATTTACGTCTCCAAGATATAGACAAGCTTGCTGCATATCTTGTTCCAATTTTAATTTTTCATTGTCCCAGTGTTGCAGGTAAATTTCGTCTTCTTCAATGATGGCCTGACGCTGTTCTATTTTTCTTTGTAGAACCGCAATTTCAGTTTCGAATTTCATTCTTCTTCGTTTTATTCTGTCATGAAGAAAAACTTCATATGTATCTATCACTTTATCTTTTCTTACCGCGTCTGCCAGAAGGGCTTTAAGGCTTACGTCGTTGCTCTTCAGAGTGTGATAAATCATGTTTTGCTTTTCTTCAAAAGTGAGATCTGCGGTTGCTTCGTTGTTTATAAAGTTAATTATATCTTCCAATGCGAACCCGCTTTTTAACTTTGGAATATTAGCTATTTTGTATAACTCTTCGAAACTGATCCATTCTTCTCCGGGTTTTATTAACTTATCAAAATCAAATTTTATTTTTAATCTCATTTCGATAAGTTTATTTACATCTATACCTTGAGGCACTTTAACCGTCGTCGTAGCGTTAGAGTCATTTTGCTCTTCTTTTGACGCGGCGTCGTGATACTCTTCCTTTTCCGTTTCTTCCTGTTCCTTATTTTCAATTATTTCGTTATCGACGCTTTTTTCCGGCTCTATTCTTATTAATCTGGGCTTTTGACAGGTTTTTTCCGTTTCTTCCTGTTCCTTATTTTCAATTATTTCGTTATCGACGCTTTTTTCCGGCTCTACTTTTATTAATCTGGGCTTTTGACAGGCCTTTTCCGTTTCTTCCCGCGATTCCTGACTATAGTTAATTTCCTCTTGATTTTCCTCGCCCATATATTCCGCGCCGTATTGTTCCTGCGCCTGCGCTTCCTGACTATAGTTGATTTCCTCTTGATTTTCCTCGCTCATATATTCCGCGCCGTATTGTTCCTGCGCCTGCGGTTCCTGATTATCGTTAATTTCCTCTTGATTTTCCTCGCTCATATATTCCGCGCCGTATTGTTCCTGCGTTTGAGGAGTTTGGCTATTCCTCTCTTCTTCCGCTTCTTCTTCGTCGTCAATAATAATATATTCCGCGTTATCTTGTTTTTGCGTCTGAGGGGTTTGGCTATTCCGCTCTTCTTCCGCTTCTTCTTCGTCGTCAATAATAATATATTCCGCGTTATCTTGTTTTTGCGTCTGAGGAGTTTGGCTATTCCGCTCTTCTTCCGTTTCTTCTTCCTTATAAATAGAACTTAGGTGACGAGCTTTAGATTTTAACAGATCGAAAGCCGAAATATCGTCTTCTAAAGCCTGAGAATTTAATTTTTGCATTTCTTCGAAACTCAATTCGTTGGCAGATTTACTTGCAATTTTATCGGAATTGCCTTTCGTGTTCGTTATATTTTCATTTTTCTCTGTGCGATAGGAAGAGAACGAGTCAATCTTTATTACTTTTTGAACGGGCGTTTTAAATTCAGGATCTTTGATTTTGAATTCTCTTTCCGGTAAATCTGATAATTCCAGCCGTGCGGGCAGCGCCGATAATTTAGGAATTTTAGGCGTTTTGAGGTCGTTGATAAGTTTTGAAGAGGATTTTTCTATATTCGAGGCAGCGGTCGGAGCTTGCTGAATAATTGATTTAGACGGCGCAAATAAAAAGCCGGATGAGAAGTCAAACGATTTATCGTCTTGAACCTCTTTGCTGTCTATATCTTGTTCTTTTTTCTGCGCCTGTTTTTCTTTCTGCGCCTGTTCTTCTTTCTGCGCTTGTTCTTCTTTCTGCGCCTGTTCTTCTTTCTGCGCCTGTTCTTCTTTCTGCGCCTGTTCTTCTTTCTGCGCCTGTTCTTCTTTCTGCGCCTGTTCT
>CASEKF010000032.1 GCA_949288455.1 uncultured bacterium | reverse complement strand
AATAAAAAGGATAAAAAATACATTAAAAATGACGTAAACGTAAAACTATATTAATATTTTGTTAACAAAATATTAATATAATAAACTTAGAAAGAAAACGATCCGTGAGGTTCAGAATAATTATAAAAATAAATACAGGAGAATAAAATTATGAAGAAGCTTTTTACTCTCGC
Source organism: uncultured bacterium (assembly GCA_949288455.1). Lineage (GTDB taxonomy): Bacteria > Vulcanimicrobiota > CADAWZ01 > CADAWZ01 > CADAWZ01 > CASEKF01. Next base: position 40,556 of record CASEKF010000032.1, on the reverse strand, counting down.
AATGTCTGGAATATGCGCGTTGGCGTTTGCCGCGGCTTTGGACGCGGCTACCGTTACGAAAGTTAAAGCTCCTGTTAAATGAAAAACTTTAAACGTATACGGTACAAACGTAATTAACGGCGGTTCCGATTCTCAGGTTTACGCAAATCATATAACCGGCTCCGGAGTAGAAGCGGGGTTTAGTTTATATTATCTCTATTCAAGCAATATAATTCACAGTACGGATCTTTTTAATAAGCTTAAAGACGCTTTAAACGATCCTTTCAGCGGTCTGGTTCCCTCGGTTTCTAACGAAGCTTTCGCTACCGGAATTAAAGCCTTCAGCAACAATCAATCCAAATATGAAAATATGAGCGTGGATTGGGCTAACGTGGGTTCGGCTGCTGCGTCTGTTGTTCCGGGAAGAACCGCGAGCCTTAGTACCTCTAACGATTCAGACAGCGCTATTAACGCCGAAGATATTTCCGCAGTACATGAAGGCGAAGAAGTCGTTGATAAGGAAGAACTGGTTAAAGAAGAAGTGACTACAACGCAGCTTGGAAAGGGCGAAAACAGAATAGAAACGACAACAAGTATTAGTTATAAAACCAGATTGGCAATGGTAGACGGCGTTCTCACTACAGTATACGACGTGTATCAGTCACAGCATGTTACTCAGATCTACGCTCAGAGCGCTAACAAGTATGTATCTCCTCTGGTTTTGGATATGACCGGTAACGGCGTTCTTCAGGCTTCCAACGGTCAGCATATGCCCGGACATCCTCTTGTTAATTCCAATATGGTTCTTGCCGATTTCTACGGCGACGGTTTTGAAATCGCCATGGAATGGGTCGGACCTCAGGACGGACTTCTCGTAGCTCCCAAAGCGGACGGAACCGTAGATATGAGCTGTCTTTTCGGAACTGCCGGCGGATATGAATCCGGTTATGAAAAACTTTCGCTCCATGACGCTAATAACGACGGCAAAGTAAGCGGCGAAGAGCTTAACGGACTTTCGGTCTGGCAGGACGCCAACGGAAACGGCATTGCCGAAGCCGGCGAAGTTCAGACCGCAGCCGAGCTTGGAATAACCTCTATAGCTCTTTCAAACAGCGCCGATTTTATAAGCTCTTTTGAAAGAAACGGCAAAACCTACAAAATGTGGGATTGGTGGCCGAACGCGGTTGAGCTTGTTAAAGTATCCGCTCTCTAATCTTTAAAAATAAAAAAGCTTGAAGCCAAAAGCTTCAAGCTTTTTTAATCGGCTTAATTAACGGTTAAATTGTATGTATCGCCATTCCGTCCTTTAATTTCGGTTCGAACCAAGTCGATTTCGGAGGCATTATTTTTCCGCTGTCGGCTACTTCGATTAAATCTTGAATTGAAGTAGGATAAAGCGAAAAAGCTACTTTAAAGTTGCCCGAGTCGACATGTTTTTTCAGTTCGCCCGTTCCTCTTATACCGCCTATGAAATCGATATTTTTAGCTTCTCTCGGATTCTTTATGCCGAGAATCGGATCTAAAAGGTTGTTTTGCAGAATTGCGGCGTCCAGAGACGCTACCGGGTCGTTAGCGTCGAAAGTTCCGGGTTTGGGAACTAAGATAAAACCTTTGGAATCCATGTACATTCCGAATTCATGTTTTTTACGAGGCTCCGGGACATCCGAGCCGGCTTCGCGGATTTCGAATTTTTCTTTTATCAGATCTAAAAATTCACGTTCGGTATGCCCGTTAAGGTCTTTTACTACCCTGTTGTAAGCCATGATATTTATCTGATTATGAGGAAAGATCACGGCTAAAAAGAAATTATATTCCTCGGAACCCGTATGGTTGGGATTTTTGTCTTTCATTATTTTTCTTACGCGCATGGCGGACGCGCTTCTGTGATGCCCGTCGGCTACGTACATAACGGGTATCTCTTTAAATAACGATTCTATCTTTAATATAGTCGAGTCGTCGTCTATCAGCCATAAAATATGTCTTACGCCGTCTTTTCCGGTAAAGTCGTATTCGCTTTCTTTTTTCTCTATTTGCTCAAACAGATCGTCAATCTCTTTTTTTGCTTTGTATACCAGAAAAACCGGACCGGTATTAGCTTTTGTCTCGTATACGTGCCTGGTTCTGTCGTCTTCTTTATCTTTTCTTGTAAGTTCATGCTTCTTTATAACGTTATTCTCATATTCGTCTACGCTGGCGCATGCCACTAAGCCAAGTTGAGAATGAATTTTGTCGCCTATAGGCATAGTTTGCCTGTATAAATAGAACATGGGCTTTTCGTCTTGAAAAAGCGTTCCGTCTTTAACGAAGCGTTCCATGTTTTCCTTAGCTTTTAAATAAACTTTGTCGTCGCATTGGTTTATTCCGTCTTCTAAGTCTATCTCCGGTTTCGTTATGTGAAGAAGGCTGATAGGATTTCCTTCCGCGGTCTGTTTGGCTTCCTGCGAATTTAACACGTCGTACGGAGGAGAAGTTACCTGAGCGGCCTGATCTTTATGAGGTCTTAGAGCCTTGAAAGGTCTTACTGTTGCCAATTTTTTATCCTCGCTTGTTGATTATAATATTGGGAAATTCAGCTCCCCATGGGTATATTTTATCATATTTCAGGCTTTTTCCTTTTTTTATACGGGGATTAATTAATAACCGGTTTCAACGCTTTTTTAAAAAACTATAAAAGCCGCCGGAAACCTAAGCGATTGATGCCTGAGGCCGAAAGAGTCCGCGTTGAAAAAATAATGGAAATATGATATTCTTGTAAGAGGCTGAATTTTAAAATTACGATTTCATTTATTACGATTAAAAGGAAAAAAATATGCCTGATTTACATGAAAACGATTTGCGAGCCATTCTTTCGGAAGCCCGTTCGCATCTGCTTTCCGCCGATTATGACATGGCTTTAAAATTGTATTTGGCCGCGTTAAGTATGGACGAAAACAATTTGGCCGCGTTAAATGCGCTGGGATTTATACTCTATTTTAAGAAAGACTACTCGAAAGGGATGGAATACGCGGTTAAGGCCGTAGAAACCTATCCCGAAGACGCCTATGCCAGAAAGGGACTGGGTCTTTACCTTGCTAAACGGGGAAAACTGGAAGAAGCCGTCGAGTCGATGAAGAGAGCTATTGAAATTGATCCTGATTTCGTAGACGCTTATCATGATTTGGCTTTTATTTATTATGAGTTTGGCAATTTCGACGAGGCCAGAGTATGGATAACGGAAGGCGTAAAAAGATGTAAAGATATTAGGTATAAAGAACTTTTCGGCAAATTCAGCAGAAGGCTTGACGAACTGGAACTAAAAAAGCTTTCGATTGAAGAAGGGTAAAGCAATTTAGCAGAGAATTATAACTTTACTCAGGTATGAATTTATTTGTTTTTTTACGTTTAGAATAAATAGATTTATACGGGATAATTTTTTTTTCTTGAAAGGATTTTGTGAAAATGGCCGCAATAGTAGACCCTGGAAAATGCACCGCTTGCGGAAGCTGCGCTTCGGTTTGTCCGGTAGAAGCGATAAAAGTCGACGACGCCGCTAAGGTAGATCCTGATACCTGTATAGAATGCGGAGCTTGCGTTAACGAATGTCCTTGCGAAGCTATATCTCTTTCTTAGAGGTTCTATTAAGAGCATTCCGATATTAACGGGATGCTCTTCTAATCTGATTCGATCGTTTTTTTGTTTAAGATCGCAGCCGCATTGTTATTTTTCCTATCCATTTTTTTTATCTGAACTAAACGGAGATTAAAGCGTTTGTCATCTCTGAAACGCCGAGCTTCTTACGGCGTTATTCCTTGATTTTTCCATTTTTATAGCGAATTATTTTTTACAATACGGTTTTTTGATAAAGATTTAAGCCTTATTGGCGCCGGAATATTTTTAGCGCGTCTTTTTTTTACGGCTGATCTTTGCGTCTTTTGCGTAAAGCGGCGTTCTCATTTGACGTTTGCCAAGCGTAAGCGCCGTATTAAGGGGGTTTATTTGGCTACTATAAAATGTCCGTCCTGCTCTGCGACCGTAGACGATTCAATGCTTTTTTGTCCCGACTGTTTCAACGAATTCGAAAAGCCGCGGAACGACGGCGAAGAAAACAACGGCGGCGATAAAGCTAAGTCCGACGAACGATCCGGAGACGGTGACGTTATAGTATGTCCGTCATGCGGAGAAAAAGCCGCTAAGGGCATGCTTTTCTGTCCGGCCTGTTTTACCGAGTTTGATAATTCTTCGTTTCAGGAGCCGTCGGACGCTTCGGACGACGAGTCCGCCGCAGCGGACGACCCTGATTTTGATCCGTCTCTTTTGATAGATAATCGTTATAAGATTGTAGATACTTTTAAAGAAGGCTGCAGCGTTTCTATTTATAAAGTCGAAGATAAAGTAGATAGAAAAAGCCTGTATTCTCTTAGAGAATTTAACGTGACCGGAGAAGCCGCGCTAAATTTTGACGATACGGTTCAGAAGTTTGAAGATATAGCTTCAAAAATTTTGAAAGCCTCCCATCCTTCGATAGCTAAAATTTTTGACTATTTTAATTATGAGGGAAAACTTTATCTGGTTTACGAATATTCGGAAGGATCGACGCTGACCTCTTTTCTGCAGAAGTTTCATGAACGCACGTCCAGAGCCGTTCCGGAAGGAATATTGGCGTCTATTGCTTTAAAACTCTTAGATCTTCTCGAATGTATCCACAATCTTCAATCGCCTCTTTTCGCCGTCGATATGAGGCCGTCCTCAGTCGTGATATCTGACGACGCCTCTAATATTTCTTTCGTTAATTTGGGAATTCCATACGTTCAAGATCTTTTAGGCGAGTATAAAGACGTCGATATTACGGAAGAGTTTTCATTTAAAACCCTCGAAACGCCAAAGAGAGATCTTTGGTGCGTCGGAGCTATCCTTTATTTCCTGATTTCAGGACTGGATCTTCAGATGTTTGAGACAAGGGAGCCTTCTCCGATTAGAGATATAAGAAAAGATTTAAGCGATGCGTTCGTGTCCTTTCTGGAAAAACTTTTGGGAAAAGGAAGGCTTTCCGATTACGGATCGGTAGGCGAAGCCAAAAAGGAATTAGCGGAAAAAGTTAAGGCCAGAGGCTTGGAATCGTACGATTTCTATTATGATATGATCGGATTCGATTCGTCTGACGCGATATGGTTTACGCATTTGGCGGATAATGCGAGAACTGCCTGTATAGGCGGAAGCTCTTCTCTGCCGATGAAGCTGCTGTGGACTTTCGCGGCTTCGATAAGGGCCAGCGCATTTATAACCCCGTTTAACGGGAATATCGCGGTCGTCTTTAACGACGGCAATATATTCGTGTTCGACGCGGCTAAAGGAAGTTTTATCTGGAATTGCAATATGCGCGAAAAGCTGAATCCCGTAATATCGGACGGGAAAAGAATTTACGCCAGCAGTTCCTATTCTCCTTCCGTCTTTTGTTTCGCTCCGGAAAGCGAAAATCCGGGAGTCTGGCGCGCCGTTATAGACGGAATGTTGATGACGCCGCCCGTTCTTTGGAAAGGCGTCCTTTATCAGACTTCATATACCGGAGTCATATTTGCGATAGATCCCGAATCGGGAAAATCGTTGTGGCATGAATCTCTCGACGCTATGACCATATCGTCTCCGGTAATGTATGAAGACGCTTTAGTTACCGCCGGACTTAACGGGGTGGTATACGCTTTTAGTTTTGAAAAAAAACGAGTGACATGGAGTTTTGAAACTAAAGGAGCCATTTCGCTCCCTTGTTCTCTTAAAGAAGACTACGTATTAGTCGTTACGACTACGGGCGAAGTTTTCTGTATAGATTGCCGTTCTGCCGCTCTTAAGTGGAAGCTTCAGGCCGATTCCCCTCTGTCGGGCTGCGTTAGGGCTTTGCCGGGCATGTATATCTTTATTACGCAAAAGGGAATTATGTATAACGTGGCTCCCGACGGCTCTATAAACTGGAGGCTTAAACTTGGCGGGCATGGAGATTATTTTTATTCCGTGACAAATAATAAAGCGTACGTCTTCGCTCCTGACGGCAGAATTTTAATAATCGATCTTTTTTCGGGGAAACTTATAGATAAAAACAGCGTAAAGCTTAAATTGGCGTGCGAGCCGATTTTATATGACGGCAGGCTTATTTTCGTAATACAAGACGGCACGGTTTTCTGTTACGGCTAATATAACGACGGATAAAGAAAGCTCCACTTACGCTCTTCTTCGAAAGAGACTCAGAACGCGGAGCTTTCTTTATCCGTCGTTATAGATTAATTGAGTTTTTCCCAGTACTTTACGCAGTTTTTTACGCCGTCTTCAAGACTTGAAAAAGAAGCTTCGTATCCTGACGCTCTCAATTTATTTAAATCGGCTTTAGTGTAGCTTTGATATTTTTTTCTGATGTCGTCAGGCATCTTAATATACGTAATTTTACCTTTATTCAGAAGAGATATGACGATTTTGGCAGCTTCGTTAAAAGTTCTGCTTTCGCCGGTTCCGCAGTTCAGTATATTATGCGTTTTCCGATCGTTTAGTCCGAAAAACAGATTAACGTCAACTATGTCTTTTACGTATACGAAATCTCTGGATTGTTCGCCCGGAGCGTAGTTTTCCGAACCTTCGAAAAGCCTGATTTCGGAGGTTTCTTTTATTTGTTTGTACATTTGATAAATCATCGACGCCATTTTGCCTTTATATATTTCCCGTTCTCCGTAAACGTTGAAATATCTTAAGCCTACTACAGAAGAATCCGGGTCTTTTACGCGGCTTTTCACGTATTGATCGAACGCAAGTTTAGAGTATCCGTAAACGTTTAGCGGAAGCTCGTTTTCTTGAGTTTCCCGAAAATTTTTGCTCGAACCGTAAACTGCCGCGCTGGAAGCGTATATAAAAGCAGCCTTTTGAGTTAAGGCATACTCTAATAGGAGTTTTGAAAAGGAAAAATTATTTTTCATCATAAATTCTCCGTTTGCTTCCGTCGTGTCGGAGCAGGCTCCTTGATGAAATATCGCTTTAACTTTGCGGTTAAAAGAATTTTTCTGAATCGCTTCGGATAATTCTTGCGCGTCAAAATAGTCGAGTATCGTACGGTCGCATAGATTTTTAAACTTGTCGCTTTTATCTAGCCTGTCTACGGCTATAATATCGTTTATGCCGCGTTCGTTTAATTCTTTAACTATATGGCTGCCTATGAATCCTGCCGCTCCGGTTACTATATACATTGACTTTCTTCCTTTTTATTATAAAAAAATCAGCCTTAGGGCTCAAAAACTTAATAGAAAAAAAAAACGGAAAACCGATATTTAAAAGTCTTCCGCTTAAAATATAATGTATAGCCTGTAGGGGATTCGAACCCCTGGTTTCCGCCGTGAGAGGGCGGCGTCCTAGACCGCTAGACCAACAGGCCTTAAAAAAAGTACTGCCGGCGAAGGATTCGAACCCTCACATACGGAGCCAGAGTCCGCTGTCCTACCATTAGACGAGCCGGCATTGAACTTTTACGTGTGGAATTATAACAGGGAATTTATATCTTGTCAAGCATTTTTTTGTTTTTCTTAAGAACAGAGTATTTTGTTCCTGATTTTGATCGCGTTAAATTTAAACCGGAATAAAATCCGCGTTCATTCCTCGAAAAAGTCGCTGAATATTGAGGCTTAAGAAAGGCTATGCGGGGAGCTTTGTAAAATTTTCGGCTTATATCATATTTTTGCTTCCCTGTCAAGTATTGCATTATCGTTTATAATATGATAGCATAAAAGCAGAAAGTTTCCCTGCTGTGTTCGCTTTATTTTCGTGATATGTTGAGCCAACAAGATTACTTAGGGATTTGAACTCTCACGCTATTCGTGAACGCCTGTTTATCAGGAATCCTGGGCTGTGAGGATAGAGGCTTTTCCCACCTGCTTAGGCAGGTTCAATTATCAGAGATGGCGGCATTTGCGGGGAGCTTTTGTTTTATAATTAAAAATTAGGTTTTGCCCTCTTAAAGGATAAATTTACGTTTGGAGCTTATTGGCGGTTGAACGATAGAAGCTGATATTCAAGAAGAATAATCTACCGACTTTAAATAAGGGAGGTTTTATGAACCAATCGGCGATCGGGGAAGGTATCTTTGCTCTTGAAAACGCTTACGAAACGGATGTGGAATTCAGAGCTTCGTTTGACGAGAAAACTAAAACTTTTACGTTGGAATGTTTCGCTCAAGATTCCGACGAAATGGAAAATTTTTACGAAACGGTTTTTTGGGACGCTCCGTTGTATTTTCCTTTGGAGCGCGATTGGAATTACTGTTTTCGAATGACGACTTACAAGGACGTCGGAGCTTCTATTGAAAAAGCCGTTTTTACGATAGTTATCGAGACTAACGTGGGAATGATGCCCGGTCGAGTCTTGGCGTCCGAAAAAGAATGGAAAGATTTTATGGCTCAGTTGTCGTATACGGTTAACGGAGAAAAATGCGTTTTATCCGCTCCCGATTTCCTGCCTTATAAACATAAATAATAAAATTTAATAAAAACGCTTTCTTTAAGTTCCGCTTTTGTGGGATAAGAGCGTTTTTTTTTTGCGTATTTCTTAAGGTTATTCAGAGTTTTTTATGAAGGTTATTTAAAAAAAATAACTAATATTAAAATTGGCGTATTTTTATCCTTTCGTTAAAGGAGCTTAAAATGTCTGAAATTTTGAAAGAGCGCTGCGTCGGAGTTTCCGTCGTAAGAGTTGACGCGGCAGATAAACTAACCGGTAAAATAAAGTATGCCGGAGATTATTATAATGACGAATATTTGCATGGGAAGACTTTAAGAAGCCCTTATCCTTGCGCTTTAATAAAGAAAATATCGTACGGCGCGGATTTTGATTGGTCTGCGGTAACCGTCGTGACGGAAGACGATATCCCCGGAGAAAACGTTCTGAATAATTTTAATATGGACGTTCCTTTCCTGGCTAAAAACGGAAAGGTTAACTATGTCGGAGAACCCGTTCTTTTAGTCGCCGCCGAATCTGAAGATAAAGCGGAGGAAGCTTTAAAACATATATTTATAGATTATGAAATAATAGAGCCGTCGCTTAACGTTTTCGATTCTTTGGCCGGAAAAAATCTAATTTATAACGACGACAATATAATCAAAGAATATAACGTTATAAAAGGAGACGCCTCCGCCGTTTTTGAAAATTACGATAACGTTTTCGAAGGCGTTTATAAAACTCCTTATCAGGAACAAGCTTATATTGAGCCTCAGGTTATGATAGCCGTTCCGAGCGAAAACGGAGTGACTATTTACGGCTCGATGCAGTGTCCTTATTACGTTAGAAAAGAAAGTTTGAAACTTTTCGATTTTCCTCCGGAAAATATTCATGTAGTTCAAACTCCTACCGGAGGAGGGTTTGGAGGGAAGGAACATTTTCCTTCGATAATAGCTTCTCATGCCGCCTTGCTTGCCATTAAAGCTAAAAAGCCCGTCAAGATGGCGTATGACAGAGTCGAAGATATGGAGGGTACGACTAAGAGACATCCTTCGATTATCAGAGTAAAAACCGCCGTCTCTGACAAAGGCAAATTATTAGCCGTCGAATCAGATATTATTTTCGATGCCGGAGCTTATTCTATGGCTTCTCCCGTTGTGCTGGCGCGAGCCGCTATCGCCGGGGCAGGAGCTTATAACTGCGATAACGTGAAAATCCGCGCCAGAGCCGTGGCGACTAATTTAATTCCTACGTCGGCTTTTAGAGGGTTCGGAGCTCCTCAAATATTTTTTGCGATAGAGCGTCATATGACAAGGCAAGCTTTAAAGCTTGGCCTTGATCCCGTAGAATTTAAACGCGCGAATCTATTGAAACAGGGAGACGTCACGGCGACAGGCCAATTGTTGAAAGAGCCGGTAGGATTGGAAAAATGTATAGGAGCTTTGTTTGAAAAGTTTAATTATTCGTCTTTGTATTCGGAATATTTGAATCAGCCTTTTAATTTAAAAAAGAGAAGGGGAGTCGGCTTTTCAGCCGTTTTCCATGGCGCGGGCTTTACTGGAAAAGGCGAAGATTATATAAAAGCTAAGGCCGGAGTACGCATATCTCCGGAAGGAACAATAGAAGTTCTTTGCGGCACTACTGAAATGGGGCAGGGAATGAGAACGGTTCTTCCTCAGATAGTCGCCGAAACCATGAAAGTTCCGTTTAGTTTGGTTTCTGTCGCTGAGACTGATACCGACGACGTTCCGGACAGCGGCCCTACGGTAGCTTCAAGAACGACCATGATAGTCGGAAAAGTTTTGAAAGACGCTGCTTCAGACGCTTATGAGGCTTTAATTCAAGCTTTAAAGGAAGAATACGGAGAGAACGATATAAAAATGGAAAACGGCGCGTTTAAGGTTGGGGCGGAAAAAACGGTCGATCTTAAAGAAGCCGCCGCAGTTTTGAAATCGCAAAATAAACCGAATGTCTATTACAGTCAATACTCCAGTCCTCCTGGAGTCGTTTGGGACGAACGGAAATTTCACGGAGACGCTTACGCCGGATATGCATGGGCGGCTACGGCATGCGAAGTCGAAGTAGATATGGAGACTTATGAAGTTTCCGTTTTAAGACTTGTTTCAGCTTGCGACGTAGGAAAAGCCATAAATCCTATCCTTGCCGAAGGGCAGATAGAAGGAGGATGCATTCAAGCTCTGGGATACGCTTTAATGGAAGATATCGTTATGAAGAACGGTAAAATTCAAAATAACAGGTTTGCGACTTATATTATTCCTACGGCGGCAGACGTTCCTTTAGTAGAAGCCGTTTTAGTCGAAGAACCTTATTCCAACGGTCCTTACGGAGCTAAAGGACTTGGAGAGATGCCTTGCGTCGTCGTGGCTCCATGCGTGGCCGATGCGGTCGCTATGGCTGCGGGAATAGACGTTTGCGATATTCCTTTGACTCCCGAAAAATTATTTGTGCGCAGAAAGGGTGAAAGCTCCGATGAAAATTAATTTAAACGTTAACGGCTCCGTTAAATGCGTGGACGTTCCTCCTCAAAAGCCTCTTTGCGACGTTATCAGGGAAGACTTAGGCCTTACCGGCTTGAAACCAGGCTGCAGGGAAGGCGAGTGCGGGGCATGTACGATCATTATGGACGGAAAAACGGTAAATTCTTGCCTTGTCCCGGCTTTAGCCGCGGAAAATAAAGAAATAATTACTATAGAAGGCCTTGATAGTTTTCCGGAAAGCAAAATTATAAGGCGTAAATTTATGGAAGCCGGAGCCGTTCAATGCGGTTACTGTATTCCCGGTATGGTCATGTCTTCTTACGCTCTTCTTAAGGAAAACGCTAATCCTGACGAAGGCGAAATTAGAGAAGGATTATCCGGTAATCTTTGCAGATGTACGGGGTATAAAAAGATAATTCAGGCTGTGCGGGCGTCTGCGGAGGCGCTGAGCGAAAAGGACCTGAAAGACGGGACGGTTTAAAATTTCAAGACGTTTTTAACAGACCTGAAAGGGGATTTTAACAGTGAAAAATATATTAGGGTATAATCCTTTGTCCCTAAGCGACGCTTTGAACGTTTTGAAACATTGTTTTCAAAATTCTGTGTCGGTTAGAGTTATAGCCGGAGGCACGGACGTTATGGCTAAAGCCTCTTCTTTTCCGGATTTTTTCGGTTCCGCCGTTATGAATATATCTTTTTTAAACGAATTGTCTTACGTGCGCGAAGAAGACGGGAAAATAAAAATCGGAGCTCTTACTACTCATACCGCGTTAAAAAATAATAAGATTCTATTGGCTAAAGCTCATATTTTGGCTAAGGCTGCTTCAGTCATAGGTTCTCCTCAGATAAGAAATAGAGGAACGATCGGAGGCAATATTATTAATGCCAGCCCGGTAGGCGATCTTCTTCCTTCGCTGTACGTTCTTAACGCCGTCTTGAAGCTTCAGAGTTACGACGGAGAAAGATTCGTTCCAATACAAGATTTTATTGTCAAACCTTCCAAAACTATTATAGATTCTCGAGAACTTTTAACCGAAATTTCGATAGACGCGCTGGAAGACGGGGAAAAAGCTGATTTTTTGAGGAGCGCCACAAGAAAAGCTCTTGCGATAACAAAAGCTTCCGCGGCGTTTCGAGGAACTTTTGAAAACGGACGGTTTAAAAACGTTTCCGTAGCCCTCGGCAGCGTAGGCCCCGTTATTATGAAAGCGGTTCATACGGAAAAATTTATTGAATCCTCAGGTTTTTCAGACGGTTTTTCCGATAAATTGAAAGAAGCTCTTAGTCAAGATTGTTCTCCCATAACCGATTTAAGATCTACTAAAGAATATAGGGCTTATATTTTGTCCGTTCTGATAGAACGTATGATTTTATCGTTTCTGGATTGATTTTTGTATATTTGTTAATTTTTTATAAACGCTTAATAATTATCTATGGATTTAAATTATCACTTAGCAGCGGTTTCGTCCGTATTTTTATATAATCTTTTACTCGTTATAAAAATTCGTCGCGAATCTTTCGACGCTAAAAATGCATGTATGATTTTTATCGGAGCATGCAGTTTTATTATTGCGTTTACTCCTTCATTCTTGAAAGCGTTCTCCGTTTTTTTAAACATAAATTTTAAAGTTTTAGCCGCGTCTGTGGCCGTAGTATTTTTCGTAGCGTCCGGCTTATTGTTTATAAAAATTATAGACGATATAAGAAAACGGTTAAAAAAGATCTCAGGTATGACTAAAATGAATTTGCTTATGCTCGAGAAAGCCATGGAGAATCTTTCAAAAGAGTCCGAAGAAAAGTCCGACGATCAGTCCGAAGAAAGATCCGACGAGCAGTCCGAAGAAAAGTCCGAAAAGAAGTCTGAAAAGGACTCGAAGAGGAAGCGTAAAGAGAACGTTAAAGAGGAGATTCGAGAGGAGCCGGGCGAAATATCTCGGGGGCGCGGCACAAAACATAATGAAAACTAAACATACTTTCGTAATATGCGCATATAAAGAGTCTCCTTTTCTTGAAGAAGCCGTGATTTCGCTTAAAGAACAGAGTGTCGAAAGTAAAATAATAACGGTGTCGTCGACTCCGAACCGTTTTATTAAAGATATTTGCGATAAATACAAGATACCGTTTATCGTTAATTCCGGAGAGAAGGGCATTGGAAACGATTGGAATTTCGCTCTGGAAGCCGCGGATACGCCTTTAGTAACTTTATGTCATCAGGACGATTTTTATTTTAAGAATTATTTGGAAGAAGTTATAAAAAATATAGACGATAAGACTCTTATCGCTTTTACTGATTATTACGAGTTAAAAGGCGGGCGTATCGTTTCGTCTAATTTGCTTTTAAACGTTAAAAGAATTATGCTTTCGCCTCTTCTTGTTCCCGGAGCGGACAGAAATATTTTTTTGAGGCGCAGAATCTTGTCTCTGGGATGTCCGATCTGTTGTCCTTCCGTCACTTATAATAAAACAACGCTTAAGGACGCTCGTTTCAGTTTAAATTTTAAATGTAATTTGGATTGGGATTTCTGGGAACGAATTTCAAAATTTAGTGGCAGATTTAAATATATCGCAAAACCTTTGACTGTTCATAGGATTCACGTAGGTTCGGAAACGACTAAACTTATAGGAGAAAACGTTAGAGGTCGAGAAGATCTGGAAATTTACCGCAGATTTTGGCCGGGTTTTATAGCTGATTTCTTGTATTTGTTTTATTCTAAAAGTCAAGACAGCAACAGCGAGCTTTAATTTTAAGATTGCGGATTCCTTTTTTTATTTTTGTTTTGCCGGAGAAGATTTAGATTATGCGCAGGAATGGTTTTAGTTTAGTGGAGCTTATGGTTGGAATTTTACTCATTTCAGCCTCGCTCATACTTGTTATAGGTCTTTACAGCCGTCTTATAAAATCTTCTCATCATTCTGCAGATTTGACGGTCGGAACTTCGGTATCGCTGCAAATTATGGAAGATTTTATAAAGGAGACGCAGCTTTCAGGCAGAATTCCAAGCGACGGAGCTTCTTTCGGAAATTTCAGGATAAACGATTCGGAATATTTCTATATTATGGACGTGTCCTCTCCTAAATCTTCCTTGGAAAAAGCTAATTTAAAGAAAATAGACGTTACGGTCTTTTGGTGGAACAGCCTTTACGGAGTCGACGAAGCTGAAGCGGAAACGTCTTACCGACCCTTTAAACGTACGCATTTGGGAGCGTCCGGGTTATCTCAGGCGGCTTTAGCTAATTATGAATACGCAGGAAAATACGCAAGCGTTTCAAGACTGGTTTTATATGACGACGACGCCGACGATTAAAATGTAGGAAGTTAGAAATATGTTTCGCTTTTCTTATAAAATGAAAGGCAGTTCTTTAATAGAGCTCCTGATATCCGCGGCGATTTTTTGCTTTATAACGATAAGTCTTCTGGCCGTTCTGCATATGGGATCTTTATCTTGGCGGACTGCGGACGAGAAATATACTATAGAGCAAAATCTTAGAAGAGCCGTTTCTTCGATAAATTTTACCTTGAAAAATTCCTCTATATCTTCTTTTAATGCCGGCAGGCTCAACAAGAACGGTCAATTTTATTCTTGGATGGCTTTTAAAAGCGGATTGTTTTTTGACGGAACCAATTCGGCTTTAGTTAATCATCTCGATTTTCATCCAGAAGGAGAAGGGGTGAATTGGCATTTTTTCTGTATTTATTATCTGGAGCCTCAAATAGACGCGACCGGAGCCGTTTTGCCCGTTAAAAATTTAGTCGCGAAATACGTTCCGATCAATGCCTCGGGTAATTCGAATTTGAATACGCTCGTTTATATGACGGACGATGAGGCCGAAAAATATATTGTTTATTCCGGAGATTCTTTTGAAGATTTTCCGATTACTTCTTTTACTATTGCGGAAGATATAGCGGCTTTTACTGCGGAATTTAACGATCTTTCTCACCCCGAAAAGCAAAATTCTTCTTTAATTACGGATGGAGTAGTAAGATATTCTTTAACCGCTTTAAAAGAAATGAAATATGAAAAAACCAAAAGCGGAAGTAAGCTGGACGAGGACGTTATAAGAAGAATGATCGAAGAACAAAACGACTGCGAAAGATTTGAAGAAGATTCCAAAGGCGATATGGAAAGCGGAAGAAGAAGAGCTATAATAAAGAAGTATTCTATAACTATGGAACAATCTATAGCTCCTATGAATTAATTTTAGCGATTTTAGGATACTAGATATTTTAAATGATCGATAACGTAAAAAAAACAGAATATATAATAGAATTAGAAAACGTCAGCGTATATTTAAACGAACGTTTAACGCTTGACGACATAACTTTCAAAGTTCCATTCGATACCACCACTTTAATAATCGGTCCTAACGGGGCCGGGAAGACTACGTTGCTTAAAGTTATTTTGGGATTGATTAAACCTGATTCCGGAAAAGTGGAGATTTTTGGCAAAACTCCGGATTCTTTAGGCGCAGATAGAAAAAAAATAGCTTATGTTCCTCAGATACGCTCGGTAGATATGGCTTTTCCAATTAGAGTTTTCGACGCCGTAATGATGGGGAGGTATCCCGTTCTGGGATTATGGAGAAATCCTTCGAAGAAAGATAGAGACATAGTTTATGAAGCTATGGAAAAAACCGATATAACTTCTATAGGAGACAAACCTCTTTCAAAATTGTCCGGAGGACAGATTCAGAGAGTATTTATAGCGAGAGCTCTCGCTTCGAATCCAAAACTGCTTTTTCTGGACGAGCCTACCAACGGAGTAGATCAGCTTCATTCCTCAAATTTTTACGAGTTGTTGAAAGATTTTAAAAAAGACGATATGACCGTTATTATAGTGTCCCATGACGTAGGAGTAGTAGCTAATTACGTTGACTCGATAGCGTGCATAAATAAAAAGCTTTTTATGCATGACGTGCCTAAACGACTTTCAAGACATGTCGTAGAAGCTATGTATGGCTGCGACGCCGTTCTTTTTAATCATGGAGAAATACCTCATATGGTCGTATGCAAGGATAGTTAAATGGAAATTTTCGAATATTCTTTTATGCAGAGAGCTTTTGCCGCTTCTTTGATTATAGGCGTTTTATGTTCCGTAATAGGAGTGTACGTAGTATTGAGAGGCATGTCTTTTATCGGGGCCGGAATAGCTCACGCTTCCTTTGGCGGAGTGGCTTTGGGCTATCTGTTGAATATAAACCCCCTTTTCTCGGCGATAGTCTTTTCAGTGGCTACGGCTTTATGTATTGGGAGAGCTTCGCGTAACGGATCCGTAAAAACTGATACCGCCGTAGGCATTTTTTTTTCTGCCACTATGGCGTTTGGAATTTTGTGCATCGGTCTTTTAAAAGGTTATAATATAGATCTTATGGGCTATCTTTTCGGCAGCATTTTGGCCGTGGCTAACGAGGATCTTATTTTGGTAATATGCGCCGCCGCAGTAGTTTTGCCATGTATTTTCTGTTTTTTTAAAGAACTTAAATTTATGTGTTTCGATCCCGAAGTGGCTATGATTACGGGACTGCCGGTAAAAAGGCTTTATTATTGTCTGCTGGCTTTGATAGCCGTAACGGTAGTGGCGTCTATGAAGCTTGTCGGGATAGTGTTGGCCAGCGCTCTTATTATTACTCCTGCCGCCACAGCTTATCAGTTTGCGGAAGATTTTAAAAAAATGATGATTATGTCAGTAGTTTTGGCGTAATATCATGTTCCGGAGGGTTAGTTCTTTCATATTTTTTAAATACGGCTTCAGGAGCGACTATCGTAGTTCTTTCCACCGTTATTTTTTTCATATCCGTTTTATTTTCTCCCAAAAAAGGAGGAATTTTGAAGCGTTTGCATAGCGTCGGCTTACTTTTTCGCAAGTCCGACAGCTGAATCAAAAAGCGTTTTTCGATTCCTTTAAGAGCCTGAAGGCGGCGTGTTTTTATAGTCGGCGGAACTCTCTCCGATCTTGCTTTTTTCGCGTTATAGCGCTAAAATCTAAAATATGAGACGTAAATTTTTCATTTTATTCTTTTTTGTCCTTTCTTTGGCTCTTTTTGTTTACGGCGTATTTTTCGATAAGACGAAAGTTTATTCGTTTGCCGGCGGAGAACCTGTCCTTATGGATTCCGGGCGCTTGCTTGAGCGGTCGATTTTCGAACGAATAGCGCGGATCAACGGGAAATATTACGACTGCGATTCGCCTTCCTTTAAGGCTACGGCAGATCTTCCTCCGGAAGCTTTTATGGCCGAAGTAAAGAAACCCGAAGAATGCTCCGCTTGAACGAAGTGATATTTTGCGGCCCGTGGATCGGGAAGCTTAATTAAACTCGAGGATATCGGAGAAAGTTATGAAACGGTTTTTTCTTGCTATATGTATTGTTCTAGTTTGTTCTTCTATTCTTTACGCAAAAGATTTTTGGCTTATGTCGCCTTCTGAGATAGACGATTCGTTAGCCGGATTAGCGGTAAAATATCCTGACTTTGAAGATAGAGCGGCGATTATAGCCAATATGAGAATAGGCTCTCCTTATAAATTGGGTCCTCTCGGAGAAAACGATGCGAGAGGCCCTATTTTTACGGTAAAGTATGTCGATTGCACGGTATTTGTTTTGACGACTCTTGCCCTTGCCGATAAATGTTCTTATAGCGGCGCGGCCGATATGATGAGATATTTAAATTATTATAACCCGCCGAGAAAAGGCTTTAAGCCTGTTTCGTATGAGAACCGTATTCATTTCACTTATGACAGACTTCATTCCTGTCCTTTTTTTGAGGATATAACTTCCCTCGTTTTTCCTTCGAAAAATTTGGCTAAAGCGGAAGTAATTCTTAACGGAAAAGCGGACGGAACGGAACTTCTTCCTATCTCTTGGAATAAAAAAGCGACGGCTGAATATATTCTAATTAGCGATTTAAATGAGAGCGTTTTACAAAAGCTTCCAAAAATTGCGGGAGTAGGTTTCGTTAGAAAAAAGAATTTTGAAATAGGAACGATCATTGCTCATGAAGGATTTATTATAGACGGACGTTATATTGTGCATGCCGATTCCGTAGCGGGAAAAGTCGTTAAAGCCGACTTTTTGGATTATTGCGGGAAAAACGACGATTATTTTGACGGAGTTGTTTTATCGAGATTTAACTTTAAGGAGTGAATATGATTTTTAAGACGTATGTAGTAGGTCCTATAGAGTGCAATTGCTACGTAATAGGATGTTCTGAAACTAATGACGCCGCGGTAGTAGATCCCGGAGGGGATTCGGAACGTATAGCAAAATTTTTGAAAGATAATTCTCTTAATTTAAAGTATATTTTATGTACGCATGGACATTTTGACCATATTGGCGGAGTAGCCGATCTTTTAGACGAATTTAACGTTCCCGTTTATATTTCCGAAAAAGACTCGTTTTTATATAACGATATTAAGGGGCAGGGGGCTTTGTTTGGGATCAGCTTTAGGCAGCCGCCTGTTCCGTCGGGATTTATATCTGAAAAATCAGAATTAAAGATAGGAAATATTGACGTAAAGGTTATTGAGACTCCGGGGCATACCCCGGGCGGACTGTGTTTTTATATCGGAGGCTTTATTTTGAGCGGAGACACGCTTTTTGAAACTTCCATAGGCAGAACGGATCTTCCCGGCGGCTCGTATTCGTCCCTGATAAATTCTATTAAAAATAAACTTTTGGTTTTTGAAGATTCCGTTAAGGTTTTTCCGGGACATGGATCCCCGACTTCAATAGGAATTGAAAGACGGTTTAACCCGTATCTTAAATAAATTAGCCCTTTATCCTTTTAAAAGAAGGAAAGAAGGATTTATTGCAAGAAGGTTTTTCCATAGACAATAATATAAACCGCTTTTTCTTGAATATCTTACGGCTGATTCAACTTCCGACGACGTCCGTTTGCGGTTCTTGTAAAGGCGAAAATTTAAGGAGGTATATGTAATGACAGTCAAATCGCTTTCTTTAGACGGTCGAAAGACAATTGCGGCCGCTTCTAAAGCTTTTGTCGCCTTATTTTGGTTTTTGGCTTCGTTTTCGTATGCTTTTGCGTCGGAAGCGGACATTGAACTCCCCGATATAGGCAAATTCTCAAGCTTTGACTTTATGGTTTTGTCTAACCCTGTTTCGGGAGACCAAGTTTTTTATATTGGTCTTGTCATCGCTTTACTTGGCGTATTTTTTGGTATCTGGCAGTATATAACCGTAAAAAAGCTGCCTGTTCATAAAGCTATGAGCGACGTTTCTAATTTGATTTGGGAAACGTGTAAGACTTATCTGAAAAATCAGGGGAAATTTCTTATAGTTTTATGGGTTATTATCGCTATATGCATGTTCGTTTATTTCGCGATATTGTCAAAGAAAGACATACCGACTACAGTCTTTATACTTCTCTGGTCTCTGGTAGGTATGGCCGGATCTTACGGCGTGGCTTGGTTCGGCATAAGAATAAATACTTTGGCAAATTCAAGAGCTTCTTTCGCTTCGCTTAAAGGCAAGCCGTATCCGGTTTATTCAATACCTATTCAGTCCGGAATGAGCATCGGTCTTCTTCTTGTCAGCGTAGAGCTTTTAATAATGCTCGCGATTTTTTTATGGGTTGACCCTAAAGCCGCCGGAGCTTGCTTTATCGGATTCGCTATAGGAGAATCTCTTGGAGCCAGCGTTTTGAGAATATGCGGAGGTATTTTTACCAAGATCGCCGATATCGGCTCCGATCTTATGAAAATTGTCTTTAATATTAAGGAAGACGACGCGAGAAATCCCGGAGTGATAGCCGATTGCACCGGAGATAACGCCGGAGACAGCGTAGGTCCTACGGCCGACGGTTTTGAAACTTACGGAGTGACAGGAGTAGCTCTGATCGTTTTTATATCTCTTGCCGTTCCGGAATTGATGTGGAAAGCCGACTTTATGGTATGGATATTTACGATGCGTTTCCTTATGATCCTAACTTCTATAGCCGCTTACTTCTTTAACGATTTAATCGCTAAGGCTGTCTATAAAGATGCGGACGAGATGGATTTTGAAGCTCCTCTTACATGGTTGATCGTTATTTCTTCTCTCTTTGCCATTTTACTTACTTTCGTAGCTACTTATTTGATGTTTTGGAATTATCCGGATCCTTATCTGTGGGCTAAGCTTGCCGGAATTATCAGCTGCGGAACAATCGCCGCGACTATAATACCGGAGCTTACTAAAGTCTTTACAAGCGCTAATTCAAAACATGTTCAGGAAGTAGTAAACGCTTCCAGAGAGGGAGGTCCTTCTCTTAATATACTTTCCGGAATGGTAGCCGGAAATTTCAGCGGTTTTTGGATGGGACTCTCTTTGGCTATTCTTATGGCTATAGCTTGGTGGTTGAGTTCTATGGGATTGGAACAGTTCTTTGGCCCTTATTATCCCGTTTTCGCGTTTGGATTGGTGGCTTTCGGTCTTCTTGGAATGGGTCCAGTAACTATCGCCGTAGACAGTTATGGACCGGTTACGGATAACGCGCAGTCAGTATATGAACTTTCTCTTATTGAAGAGATCCCCAATATAAAATCTGAAATAGAAGCGGAATACGGATTTAAGCCCGTATTCAAAAAAGCTAAATATTATCTTGAAAAGAATGACGGAGCCGGAAATACTTTTAAAGCTACCGCAAAACCCGTTCTGATTGGAACGGCAGTAGTCGGAGCTACGGCGATGATATTTTCAATTATAATGATGCTTCAGAATCAATTGGGAGTAGAGCAAATGGCCAGCAACCTCAGTCTTTTAGCTCCTCAAAATCTTCTTGGTTTTATTATGGGAGGCGCGGTAGTATATTGGTTCTGCGGAGCGTCTATGCAGGCTGTAACGACGGGAGCCTATAGAGCCGTCGAATTTATTAAAAAGAATATTAAACTTGACGGAACATCGTCTAAAGCCTCGGTTAAAGATAGCAATAGAGTCGTTGAAATATGTACTAAATATGCTCAAGACGGTATGTTCAATATTTTTATCGCTATATTTTTATTCGCTTTAGGTTTTGCATGTTTTAATCCTTTCTTCTTTATTAGTTATTTGATTTCTTTGGCTCTCTTCGGATTATTCGCCGCCGTTTATATGGCGAATGCCGGAGGTTCTTGGGATAACGCTAAAAAAGTAGTGGAAGTCGATTTAAAGGAAAAAGGGACGCCTATTCATGCCGCGTCAGTAGTCGGCGATACCGTAGGAGATCCGTATAAAGATACGTCTTCCGTTTCGCTTAATCCTATTATAAAGTTTACTACTCTTTTCGGCTTGCTTGCAGTTGAAATCGCCGTAGCTTTAGAAACAGGATTAGCTCATGCTATAGGAATAATCTTAATTATCGTCGCGTTGCTTTTCGTATGGAGATCTTTTTATTCTATGAGAATATCGTCCGTAACTTTAACTTCTCCCGCCTCTAAGACCTCTGAAGACGAATCCGACGAGGAAGAAGACTCCGAAGACGAATCCGACGAGGAAGAAGACTCCGAAGACGAATCCGACGAGGAAGAGGACTCCGAAGACGAATCCGACGAAGAAGAGGACTCCGAAGACGAATCCGACGAAGAAGAGGACTCCGAAGACAAGAAGCCTGAGGAAAAGAAAGAAGACAAGAAGCCTGAGGGAAAGAAATCTGAAGACAAGAAGCCTGAGGGAAAGAAATCTGAAGACAAGAAGCCTGAGGAAAAGAAATCTGAAGACAAGAAGCCTGAGGATAAGAAGTCTGAGGACAAGAAGTCTGAGGACAAGAAGTCTGAGGATAAGAAGTCTGAGGACAAGAAGCCTGAGGACAAGAAGCCTGAGGATAAGAAGTCTGAGGACAAGAAGCCTGAGGATAAGAAGTCTGAGGATAAGAAGTCTGAGGACAAGAAGCCTGAGGACAAGAAGTCTGAGGACAAGAAGCCTGAGGACAAGAAGTCTGAGGACAAGACTCCCAGACGCTCTAGAAGGCGCAGAAGATAGATACATACAATCGTTTATTTAAGCTCATATTAAATTAATGTGGCTAATTTGTCTCCCGCAAAATTAAGCGGGAGACAAAACGCCATTTTTTATTTTATTTTTTTTTCTGAAAAATTAGTCGAATATATATATAGCGTGCGTATTTAAACAAGCGTATATACGTTATTAAAAGGTTGTCTTTGCCAATTTAGTCAAGGAAATTATAAGTCATATGGGTAAGATTGTCGTTATAGCCGAAAAACCTTCGGTAGCCAGAGATATTGCAAGAGTTCTTTCTTGCGGAACTCAAGGCAAAGGGTTTATTTCCGGAGAAAAATATATCGTTACATGGGCCGTAGGGCATCTTGCTACGTTATTTGAGCCTGAAGATTACGACATTCGTTTTAAGAAATGGCGTTTTCAGGATTTGCCCGTAATTCCGGATACTATGAATATAAAGCCGGTAGTTCAGACTGCGGAACAGTTTGAGACGATCAAGAAACTGATAAATTCAGACGAAGTCGATTCCCTTGTATGCGCTACCGATTCAGGTAGAGAAGGGGAATTAATATTCAGATATATTTATTTGCTTTCAGGATGTCCAAAGCCTTTTAAAAGACTTTGGATTTCCAGTATGACCGACGACGCTATAAAAGCCGGTTTTGAAAATTTAAAGGACGGAAGCGAATATGATCTTTTGTTTCAGTCTGCGCGTTGCCGTTCCGAAGCCGATTGGCTCGTAGGCATAAACGCCAGTCGAGCTTTTTCGATAATGTATAATTCAAATTTGAGTATAGGACGAGTGCAGACTCCGACTTTAGGAATTATAGTTTCGCGTCAGAAAGAAATTGAAGCGTTTGACGTAAAGAATTATTTTGAAGTAGTAGTGTCTTACGGAAATTTTAACGGAGTCAGGTTTATTGAAAAAAATTCTAAGAGAGATACCGCAGTTCTATCTAAAGAAGAAGCCGAAAAAATAGCCGCTAAAGTCAAAAATAAAATAGGCGTAGTTTCCAAGTTAGAACTTGAAGAAAAACAAGTTCCTCCGCCGCTTTTATACGATCTTACGGAACTTCAACGAGACGCTAATAAAAAATATGGCTTTTCCGCTGAAAAAACGCTTAATATACTTCAGGATTTATATGAAAAACGAAAAGCCGTGACTTATCCCAGAACGGATTCCCGTTATTTAAGCGAAGATTTATTAAAAGTTTTGCCGAAAATTTTGAAACGGCTTCTCTTCAATCCTTATGCCGAATATGCCGAACGTATTATTAAATCGGAAAAACTTCCTATTTCTAAAAGGATTGTAGACGGCTCGAAAGTGACGGATCATCATGCCATAATACCGACGGATGCTAATTTAAACGTTTCGTCGTTTTCGGACGATGAAAAATTAATTTTTGATCTCGTCGCAAGAAGATTTTTAGCCGTTTTTTATCCTTACTATATTTATACTCTCACTAGAGCGATAGTTTCGGTTGACGGAGAAAGTTTTATTTCTAAAGGCAAAACGGTAAACAGTCTCGGTTGGATGGAATTATACGATTCGAATTGCGACTCAACTACTTCCGGAAAATCTGCGAAAAAGCCTAAAAAAAACGAAGAAGAACAGATTTTGCCTGAACTTGAGGAAAATATGAAAGTATCGATAGTCAACTCTTCCGTAGTCGCTAAAAAAACAAAGCCTCCGGCCTTATATACGGAAGCTACGCTTTTATCGGCAATGGAACATGCCGGAAGATTCGTTGAAGACGAAGACCTTAAAGAACATCTTAAAGAAGGGGGATTGGGTACTCCGGCAACTCGGGCCGGCATTATCGAAAGACTTATTTCGGTAGGATATATGAAAAGAACGGGAAAATCTCTGGTTCCTACGCCTAAGGGGATCAAATTGATGGATATTTTGCCTTCCGAACTTAAATCGCCTGAAACGACCGGCAAGTGGGAAAAAGGGTTGACTTCAATATATAAAGGAGAAATGAAGCCGGAATTCTTTATGCAAAGCATAGTCAGATACGTAAACTATCTTGTGAAGGAGGCCTCTAAAATACATAAAGATATAGAATTTGAAGATTCGAACCAACGTTTAAAGAGCGATGCTTTTGGAATATGTCCGATTTGTTCGAAAGGCGGCATATTGGAAAATACAAAATCCTTTTATTGTTCCAGATGGCGTCAAGGCTGTAGGTTTTCTTTTTGGAAAAATGTTTTTGAAAAAGATTATGGATTCTTGATCGACGGTAAAATAGTAAAAAGCCTTATGTCTTCGGGGATGATAGACATAGAAGCGGGAAGGCTTATATATAAGCCTTCCGAAGGATTAAAATTTATTAAGCGCTAAAGATGTTCGATATATTGCAAACATAAAAACAAATAACGCTTGAAATTTATTTCAAGCGTTATTTGTTTTTATGTTTCTTTCTACTGATGTAAATTATATTCTTTTGCTGCCGTCAGGCCATACGTCGGGAACTTTAGGAGTCTCTTCAGATTGAGCGGAGCCTATTCCTAATTCTTTCAGCATTTCGTCCCATTGCGTATCTTTTGCAAATTGAAGTTGCTCGTAATTATAACCTAAATCATTAGGTTTATTGGTCGGAGCGTAAATACTGAGTCCTTGAGATTGCGGATGCTCTTTTTCATTAACCTGATTATACATGACTGTTTTAGCTAATTGAGCTTTGACTTTTTTAGCCGAAGAGACAAGTTCTTTATCCTTTGCCGTCGATATTATATTGTCAACCATATGTCCGACGTCTCTTATATCTCCGTATGGAGCCCATCCCTGACCGTAATATTCCGCATTTTGAATAGCTTGTTTTATAGTCTCTTTCTCCTCTGATTTTTGTATGGAGGAGGCAAGATCGTTAAGAGAATCTTTAAAAGCGTCCATTTGCGTAAGATCTGTGACTGAGAACGTAGGTATATCGGCATTGTTTTCTTTATTTACGTCTACTACTATCTTAGCAAATTCTTCCGGGCCGACGTCTATTTTATATAGGGACGACTGCTGAACCGTTTCTATGGCTTTAGCCATATTTGAGCCGCTAAGAAGGGTATGATATGCCCAGCCGGGACCGTTTTCGGTTTCTTCGGAAGCCATAAGGATATTTGCATGATCTTTAAGTTCGTAAGCTACTTCTGTCTCGGCCATTAAACACGCGTCAAATCCGAGAACGTCTATTTTTTTGCCGGTAATCTTTTCAGCGTCGCTGAGCGCTTTTTTCATATCGGGCATACTCATAGCTCCGGCCTTTGCGCCGTCGTCTGACATAGCTCCGGTAAAGCCGCCGCCATGATCGTTCAATACGAGACAAACGTAATCGGATGGAAATTTGCCCATCGCGTCTACTATGAATTTGGTTAAAGTAGCGGGATCCGCCATGTTTGTTTTGCCGAATTCCTGGATGACTTCAGAGTTTAATTGGTCTTTAGTATCGTCTTTAGTTACGTAATACGTTCTGCAGTCTTTCCAGTCTCCCATTATATTTTTTTGGTCTCCGACGTCTACGTAAGCGACTATATGAGTGTTTGCGTCCGAACCTACTTGTTCCTGCTGATCTATATTCTTCAACTGAAAATCGGTTAGATTACAGTCTGCCGCTATATAATTCATAAAAAGCCATTTTTTATGAGGCTTTATGGGATCCGGAAGTTTCTGTTCGGTTCCTCCGCTTAACGAGACTTGATCTTTAGCTTCAGGAGAACTTTTAGGTTCTTTGGATACAGCCGCCGAAGGCGTTCTATCAAGTTCGGAAGCAGGCATATATGGTTGAAAGCTTTTAATGCTGTCCATATAGTAATCCTCCTTTGGTCTGGAGCTTATTTTTATTCGTATTAATTTATCGGCGGAACGCTGTCGTTAGGGATCTCTTAGCGCCGCTTTGAAACGTTTCGCTGTACGTTATATCTTGAAGTTTGCCTTTGGGCTTATATAGCGATAGCTTGCGTTTTTAACACGGTATAAAGCTAAGCTTTTTTATTATTTAATACTTCTCCGTTTTTATAATATCATTATTTGGTATAAAAATCTATTAAAATTATGTAAACAATATTTCAACATTTGCCTTGAATTTGGTTTTCGTTTTTAACGCAAAGATTTAATATACTCTACCAATTCTTTAGGATTGTTTGAACCGTAGAAAGCTGACGCCATAACTATGGAATCGGCTCCCTGATCGATTATTTGACGCGCGTTTGAAGCGTTTATGCCGCCGTCGACGTTGATTTCGACAGCGGGATTTTCTTTTCGTATTATTTTAGACGCTTCTCCTATTTTATTTATGGCTCTCGCTATTATTTTTTGGCCTGAAAATCCCGGATTAACCGTCATTATCAATATTTCGTCTATAAGATCGGCTACATAGGGGATAAACGCCAAAGACGACGCCGGATTTACCGCTACGCCGGCTTTTAAACCGAGTCTTTTTATTTCCGAAAGAGTTCTGTGAAGGTGAACGCAGCTTTCGGAATGTACGGTTATCGACGACGCTCCGTTTTTCGCGCATTCCTCTAAATATTCGTCCGTATTTTCCACCATTAAATGAACGCTGAAAGGAAGGCCGGAGTATGGTCGAAGCGATTTTAAAAGCATTGGGCCGAAAGTCAAATTTGGCACGAAATGATTATCCATAATATCGAAATGTATGGAATCGGCTCCGGCCTGCTCGGTACGCTTGATTTCTTCCGCAAGTTTTGAGAAGTCGGCCCCAAGTATTGAAGGAGATATTTTTATAGCCATTCGTCGTTGCTCCGTTGTTCTATTTTATTTTGTCGTTATATCTTTATTTTTTGTTTTATTGTGCCGTCCATATATATATATGCCTCCGCGCCTCCGTTTGCCGTCACCATAAGCTCTATGCGATCTCCCGAAGAATGATCGGAGTCGTATATATAGTTAAACCCCCGCTGATCTCTTAAAGCTATCTTGATATTTTTATGAGTGGAATCGGAACTTAACTCGCTGGGAACGGTAAATCGAATGGTTTCCTGACTGATTATTAAATCTCCGTACATTTTGCCGGCGCTTACGTCGAGATTTATCGGATAATTTTTGTTGGCAAAAGTTCCGGGCATAGGATTTTGACGTATGACCTGACCTTTTTGAATATAGTCGTGGTATATCCACCTGACTCTGCCCAGCTTAAACGGAGAATCGCGTAGAACCGAATAAGTATAATCAAGGCTTTTATTTTCAAAAATAGGCACTTCATATTTAACTATTTTTCCGACGTTGACCGTGAACGATACGGGAGAACCTTTTTTGACTCTTTCTCCCGCTTTGGGACTCTGACTAATTATAGATTCCATTTCTTCAGAATTTTCTACGTACGTAATTTTTCCTACTACGAGCTGCCTTTCTCTAAGCATAAGTTCTCCGTCTCTTTGAGTGAGGGTTTCAATATCGGGAACTGCCGTCATTTCAGGTCCAATACTTGAAATTATAGATATTTCTCTGCCGCTTCTTACGGTTTCTCCGGCTTTGGGAGATTGAGAGATGATTTGGCCGGGAGGTATTTTATCGTTATATAGTTTTTTTACTTTAGCGGAAAGCTTCAGGTTTTTTATAAACGAAAGAGAAGACTGAAGTTTTTTCCCCGTGATATTCGGAACGGTTATTTCTTCCGGAATTTTAAAGAAAGTTTCATATATTATAACCCCAAATAGACAGGAAAATGAAAGAGTAGTTATGGTTGCGGCTCCAACGGCTAAAAAGCCGAGAACCTTAAGCAATTTTCGAAGCAATTCCGCGTCCCCCTAAAGAAATTGGTTACAAAAATAAGCGGCGTAATAATAACGGTTAAATTCTTTTTAGAATTATCATGGAACAAGGAGATAAAGTTATTTTTAAGGCTTTGTAATTATTTATTTCATACGTTTCATATATGTCTTGCGCGTCTTCTTTAAGACAGTTTGAAAATAGTACGAGCCACTTTGATCCTTGTTGATGCAATTCGTTTTCCGTTATCACGTAAGCTGATATTTTAGATTCCGCGTTTGTATTTATGGCAGATAATATTTCTTCTCCGGCTAGAATTCGAGACCAAACTATCATTTGTTTTCTATCGGGCCATTGAAAATTATAGCCGTCAAATGAAATTTGTCTAAAATATTGCCTTCCGTATTTTAAAGCGGGCTCTGATTTCCTGACGCCGCATAGCCGTGAAATCTGTTGATAGGTCGGGTTGTTCTCATTGAAGAAGTGGACTCCTTCGGTTCTCATAGCTCCGAATTTGCCCCCGAACATGCATTCTCTGATCCATCTGTCGAAATGAGGCTTGTTTCCTTTGCCGTCAAAATTCTGTTCGGTTCCGTAATATATCGCCGGTATGCCAAGACTGCACATTTGAAAGCCTGTAGCCAGAACTATCTGCTGATCGAAAGGATTGTCCGCGCTGAACCGAGCTTTCCCTTCTTCGGGATAGCGCCATACTTGATCGTGGTCGTCCAGAATGGATATATGATATTTGCCTATTTCTCTGTGGCTGGCTAAAGGAAGATTGGATTTTGCCGTGTAATACGTGAATAAGCTGAAGGGATGTTCGAATCCTTTTATCACTTTTTCAAGGGCTCTCGGCGGACCGTTTATGTCTAATATAGCCGATAATCCAGCTTGAGTGGCGTCTGCCAGAAATTGTTTGGCGAGATCTTCGCTTCCGGCCACTTCGCCCATCAAAAGAAAATTCTTTTTTCCTATCAGTTCCGCATATTCCCTTATGGCGTTGCAAAATTTCGTGGAAGCCTTAACGCCGACATGCTTAGCCGCGTCGATTCTGAAGCCGTCGCAATCCGTATACTGAATCCAATATCTGTATATTTTTATTAGCGCGTCGAGAACTTTAGGCTCCGCATGTTTAAGAGATTTCGATTCGAAAAAATCGCCTTCTATAAAATCGGGATAAGAATCCCAGTTCTTGATCGCGCCTTTTCTCCAGTACCAATCGGGGTTTTGAAATTCTTTGGGCCAAACTCCGTCGTTTTCGCCGCGTATTATGCCGTCGTCTTTTTCGGTTCTCCATTTGCCGAATTCTCTCTCTTGAATTCTGAAATCGGGAAAGACGTTTAAATTTTCAGGATCTTCATATCCTTTATAACACCAATTATTTCCGGTATGGTTGTGGACGATGTCTAAAATTATTCTGATACCGCGTTCATGCGCTTTTTGTACGAGCTCTTTTAAATCCTCTTTTGTGCCGAAGTGAGGATCCACGTCTAAAAAATTTTGTATGGCGTATCCATGATAATTTACTTGCCCAAATTTTTCGGCTTCAGGATCGGCCGCTCTTTGTCTGAAGACAGGCGAAAGCCATAAAGCGGTAATTCCAAGATTTTTGAGATAGTCCAATTTTGAAGCTATGCCGTTAAAATTGCCTCCCTGCCATCTTAGCCCTTCGGCGGCCCATTCTTTGCCTCCGTCTTTTTTTAGCGCGTTTTCATAATGAATCTTAGGATCATATAAAGGACGTTTATCTTCCCGACCGTCCGAAAATCTGTCTATTATGAGCGAATAAATTATTTCGTCTCGCCAGTCTTCCGGAGAAGGATATACTTTTTCAGGTATTTGAATCGTTATTTCTTTCAAAGTTTCAGAGCTTCGCATCTTAGTGTGTTTATTCCTTTTTATTTTGTTTACCGTTAGTTTTGTCGGCAGAGTCGTTCAAAAACGCGAATTCGCGTTTTAAAGCTTTTTTTGGACAGATTTTCATACAATCGCCGCAAGCCAAACATTCGGGAGAACCTATATCCTCCGGTACGTTTAGCCCGACCGGACATATTTTAGAACATTTTCCGCATTGTACGCATAAAGTTTTGTCTATAGACGGACGAAACAGAGCGAATTGATTTGTTAGCGCGTAAAAGGCTCCTATAGGGCAGAACGCGCGGCAGAAAAGTCTGGATATGAAAACCGCGCCTATTAGAAAAAAAAGCAAAACGGCTATTCTTGGAAAGGATTCTTTTATAAGATTTACAAAAGAATTTTTTTCAATAGCTGTCGGAATAGCCGCGGTCAAAGTTCCGACGGGACATATTCTGCAATAATACAAATAGGGAATCGGGATGTCTTGAGTTGGCGCCGCCTGAGGGGAAGAAACCGCGTTTATGGATTTTGCCCACGTCAACTTAGGAGGATCTCCAGCCAATACGGCTTTTTCTCCGGGATTTATGGTTATATTAAATACTTTAGACTTTTTGGAAATTGTCTTTCCGTCTTTATTTTTTACGAAAAATTCTATTTCAGGATTGACTACAGGTTTATTTCCGTTATTTATGACCGTAGCTTGAGGATATCTTTTGCCCCGTTCGTTTTTTAAAATTTCAATTTTTGTAAATTCAAGATATCCGGATTGATCTTGCCCCATTAAAAAGGGCAAAATAATTACCAATAAAGCTAAAACTCCGTATTTTATAAATCCGATCCATTTAGGCAATTTGAGTTTTTTCGAAGGGATTTTATGTATTACGTCCTGAAATAGCCCTACCGGACATAAAAAGCCGCATACGATTCTCCCCGCCGCAGCTCCTATTAAGAGCATTGTTCCTATTATGGCCGCGGGAAATTTGCCTATGGAAAATTGGAAAGCGGCTGCCCCTGCGGGACAGCCGAAAGAAGCCCAAGGACATCCATGGCAACTATAAGTAGGAGCGCATATATTTGGAAATCTTACTTTAAATATATTCAGATGAAGCAGAAGTCCAAATATTCCTGCGGTCCAGAATCTTATTTTCAAGAAAAGTAATTTTATGGACTCCATTTTCCGCATTTAATACAGTGATCTTTTCCGCCCTCGAAATTATAGCAGCGACCGCATAACGGAGCCTCGGCTCTTTCTGAAGCTCCTAACCATTTTCCGCATTTAACGCAGTGATCTTTTCCGCCTTCGAAATTACAGCAGCGACCGCACAAGGACGCCCGGTTTTTTCCGGCCGCCGTTTGGAGGGTTACGTTCAGGTATGGATCGCGGTCCGAACATTGACTTGGAAGGCTCTCGGCGTATGGCGAAGCGCTTAAAAAGAAGCATGCCGCTATAAAGACGCTTAGTTTTATTATTATTGCTTTCATACTTTTTATTTCCTTTTTATCCGTATTGACGCTTATCAAAGCCGAAGTCGGAGATTTGGCGTTTCCGCCTCTACGCCGTATCAGCTGACGCCTTTTGGCGTTCACATTATGCCGATAGAGGCGTCCTCTCAATCCGGCGGCGCAATTATTCCGCGGGCCTTTCTGCGGCGCGATTTTAATTTTGATCGCCTTTATATTCCTATTTCTTTAAAAAGAGAAGAGCTTGGCTGATAAAAAGGCATAATTTTATTTTCTGTCAATAAAAACCGGAAAAATCATCTTAATCTGTCAGGCGTCTAAGGAAGATATTTTAACGTTAGTTATTTTTAAACGTCAAAATATATCCTGTTTTAGGCATAGTCATAAGCGTAAACGCGTCGTTTTTCGCCTTAAGCGTTTTCCCTTTAATTTCTTCGAAGGCCTCCTTCTTGCCTTCCGCCGGTATTTCGGTCATGATTGCCGCAGGAGAGTTATTGATGACTACTATGACTTTTTCGTTTTCATATGTTCTGGCGAAAGCGAAAATATTCCTTTCGTCGTCAGTAATAATCGTTTTATAATCGCCTATTTGTAAAGCGTCTGAGGAATTTCTCAGAGCTATAAGCTTTTTATAAAAGGCAAACATATCCATATCCGGCTTGACTTGATCCGGGGATTCTTTTTTTGATCCGTTTGGAAGATAAACTTCGTCGTTATATTTTATATCTTGCCAAAGCATAGGTTTTCTGCAGCAAGGATCGTTGCCTCCCCACATTCCTACTTCGTCTCCGTAATAAATCATAGGAGCTCCTAAATAGGTCATTTGAAATAAAACGGCTAATTTTTGAATCGCTTTTTCATAACTATCCGGTTTTCTCGTGTCGAAAGCGGGAGAGTCAGCCTTAGAAGTTTGGCAATATTTATTCCAATTTCTATAATCCAGATTTGTTCTGTTTACTATATTCGAAGCCGTTCTGGCGGTATCATGACTGTCAAGCAGATTCTGCATGGCATAGTTATATTCTTCGTCGTATGAATTTCTTAAATGTTTTAGTTTTTCGTCAAATTCCGACGGAGAAATATTTTTTCCGTTTATCCCCATAAAAAATTCGGAGACGCAGAACGCAAAGTTATAATTCATTACGGCGGTAAATTCGTCTCCTTCAAGATAAGGTTTATTCGCTTCGGGAGTATCTATTATTTCCGCGGTCATATAAGCTTGAGGATTGATTGACTTTACGTATTTTGACCAGTCTTTCCAAAAGGCATGCTTTACGCAGAACGCTACGTCAAGCCTCCAGCCGTCTATGCCGTCTTCTACGTTGCCGTCGCCGTCAGGATCCATCCACCTTTTCGTTATGTCGAAAATATATTTTTTAGGACCGGCGACTATTCCGCCGTCGTCTTCTCTCCATTCCGGAAGTTCTCTAAAGCCGTACCAGCATTCGTAATCAAATTTAGTCCCTGTTTTATCGTCGTTCCATGATTTTACGACAAACCAGTCTTTGTATTTTGAGTTTTGTTGATTTTCAACTAAATCTTCAAACATTGGATTTCTTATTCCGATATGATTAAAGACTCCGTCGAAAATTACTTTTATGCCTTTGTCATGCGCTTTTTTGATAAGCTCTAAAGCGAGTTTGTCCGCGCTTGTCCAATGCCAAGAAGAAGGATCGTGAGGCGATTCTGACGACATAAGTTTTCTGTCTCCTTCGGGATCCGGACCTAAATTGGGATCTATATGCTCATATCTTATAGCGTCGTATTTATGAGCCGAAGGAGATTCGAAAACCGGATTAAGATAAATCGCGGTTATGCCCAGTTCTTTCAGATAGTCCAATTTATCTATTATCCCTTGCAGATCTCCGCCGTATCTTCTTCTTTGAAGATTGTACCATATATCTTTTCCGTTTGCTTTTTCATAGTCCGCAAGTTCGTACCAGTCGCTTCCCCAAGGATGTACTTCCCAGGGAGATACGCCGTCATGAGGCCATGCGCCTTTTACTTGTTCTATCGTCGGATCGTTTGATACGTCTCCGTTCCTGAATCTTTCCGGAAATATCTGATACCAAACCGCTCTTTTGGACCATTCCGGCACAAAGTTATTTTGGTTCATCTCTAAAGTCCATCCTTTCAGGCTCATTGCCAGAAACGCCGCCGCGGCGCAAAGTATATATTTCATAGGCATATCTAAGATTCAACCTTTCTTCACTATTTTTCAGCGCGGCGCAAGATTTTTACGCGCCTATCGATTAAGCTCGTTTTTAAATGCTAAAAATCCGGACGTTATAGCTTTTAAGCTTTGCAATAAGCCTGGAAAAAGGGGAGTGTCATACGATTTTTGTATCTCTTGACATAGGCTAAAAAGAAATCGGCTGCCTTTAGTCGCGGAAGGATTATACGGCTCCGCGGGATTTATTGCCGCAGGCTTAGTTTCAGGCTCCGTACTCGTTGATTTTTACCGAGTTTAAAGTCGTTTTTCATATCTTAGATTAGGATGTCTGGCCGCGGATACGTCGTCTAGTCTTCTTAACGGCGTAGTAATCGGGGCGTTATGCAGTTTTTCCGGTTCCTGCTCTATCTCCAATTGAATTTTGCTTATAATTTCCGCATAGTCGTCGAGAGTTTCTTTTGATTCCGTCTCCGTCGGCTCTATCATAAGAGCTTCTTTGACTATCAGCGGAAAATATACCGTAGGAGCATGATAACCGTAGTCAAGCATTCTTTTGCATATATCCATCGCTTTTACTCCAAGTTTAGACTGAGGTTCGGCGGACGCGACAAATTCATGCATACAAGAGTCGCCGTACGGAATTGCGAAAATATTTTTTAGTTTTGCCAGAAGATAATTAGCGTTGAGAACGGATAATTTAGCCACGTCTGTTATGGAATCTTTGCCTATAGACAAAATATAAGCCAGAGTTTTTACGAGTACGGAAAAGTTTCCGTAAAAAGCCTGAACTCTTCCTATGGAATTTGGACAATCGTAATCTAACGACCATTTTTCTCCGTCGTATTTAACTCTGGGGCGCGGAAGGTATTCGGCCAGAAGCCCTCTGGCGCCTACGGGTCCCGCTCCGGGCCCTCCTCCTCCATGCGGCGTGGAAAACGTCTTATGAACGTTTACATGCACGAAATCAAAACCGGCGTCTCCCGGGCGGACAAGTCCCAGAGTAGCGTTTAAATTAGCTCCGTCATAATACAGTAAGCCGCCTTTTGAATGAACTTTGTCGGCTATTTTCAAAATGTCTTTTTCAAATAACCCTAAAGTGTTGGGGTTAGTCATCATAAAGCAAGCCGTTTTTTCGTTTAACTTCTCGTCTAAATCGTTAAGATCCACCAGTCCGTTTTCGTTTGAGGCTATCTGCGTTACCTGAAAACCGCCCATAGCGGCGCTGGCGG
The DNA here is from genome assembly GCA_949288455.1 of uncultured bacterium. GTDB lineage: Bacteria > Vulcanimicrobiota > CADAWZ01 > CADAWZ01 > CADAWZ01 > CASEKF01. The sequence continues at coordinate 6,272 of CASEKF010000032.1, read as the reverse complement.
GATTAGTGCCATGAGACGAGTCCGGAACTAGAATGACGTTCCTGTTTTCGTTTTTGTCTTTAAACCATTTTTTTGCGATAAGCATCGCCGTAAATTCGCCGTGAGCCCCTGCGGCGGGCTGAAGCGTAAAACCGTCCATAGCCGTGATTTCGTTGAGGTATTTTTCTAAGAGCCACATTAATTCAAGGGCCCCTTGAACGGTCGACTGAGGCTGATAGGGATGAATATTGACAAAAGAGTCCATAGAGGCGATCTCTTCGTTTACGCATGGGTTATATTTCATGGTGCAGGACCCTAGCGGATAAAAGTTTGAAGTCACGCCCATATTTTTATTAGCCAGACGAGTATAATGGCGTATAACGTCCAGTTCCGAAACCTCGGGCAGATCCGGCGGGTTTGACGTCCTCAGCTCTTCCGGAATAAAAGACAAAGCGTCTTCGGATTTGCCTTCCGATTTACATTTATACGCTCCGGTTCTTCCGGGCGAACTTTTCTCAAATATAAGTCTGCTCATTTATCGATCAACTCCTTAGAAATTTCCGCTAAACGCTTTGCGAAGACGTCTATTTCTTCTTTTTCCGTCGTTTCGGTAACCGCTATCAGAAGACAGTCGCTAAGTTCCGGGAAGAATCTGCCGATTGGGATTCCCGCTCCAATCCTTTCCGAAGCTAAACGGTTTACGATAAGTTCGGGATCCGCTTCGCACTTAATCGTAAATTCGTTAAAAAACGGAGCGTTGAATTTTAGGGAAAAACCGGGTATTTCCGATATTACCTTAGACGCGTAATGGGCTTGAGAGACGTTCCTGCGAGCTATGGCGAGAAAACCTTCTTTTCCTAAGAGAGAGAGATGAACCGTCGCGGCAAGAGCGCATAACGCTTCGTTGGAGCATATGTTGGAAGAAGCTTTGTCGCGTCTTATATGCTGCTCTCTGGCTTGAAGGGTCAGTACGAAGCCGTCTTTTCCGTTTATGTCTTTAGTTTTGCCGCATAGCCTTCCGGGAATTTTTCTCATTAAATTTTTTCTGACGGCTATAAAACCGAGAGAAGGGCCTCCAAACGCCGTTGGAGAACCGAACGCCTGAGCGTCTCCGGCCGCTATGTCCGCTCCGCATTCACCGGGATTTTTTAGGACTCCCAAAGAATACGGCTCGTTTATCGCCGCGATAAGAAGAGACTTATTCTTTTTGACTTCTTCTTTAAATTCGGCAAGATTTTCGATGCAGCCGAAAAAGTTCGGAGTTTGAATTATGACGCCCGCCGTATCTGAATCTAAATGTTCCGACAGCTTTTTACGGGAGGAAACTCCGTTTTCCATAGAAAGTACGACTATGTTTTCTTTGCCTAAATACGTTTCAAGAGTCTCCGCGTACTCTTTATGAAGAGTTTCCGATACGATAATTTTATTTCTTTTCGTTTCGGCCATAGCCATAACGGCCGCCTCGCATACGGCCGAAGCGCCGTCGTACAGAGAAGCGTTGGCGACGTCCATTCCCGTAAGCATCGCTATATACGTTTGATATTCGTATATGGCTTGCAGAGTTCCTTGACTGGCTTCCGGCTGATATGGAGTATAAGCCGTGTAAAATCTGCCGTCGGAGGTTATGGCTTTTACTCCGGAAGGAATATAATGACGGTAACATCCTGCGCCTAGAAATGAAATATTAAAAACGTCGATTTTTTCAGATATTTTTCTGAAAAAATTTTTAAGTTCCATCTCGTTTTTTGATTCCGGAATATCCGGATCATGAGTTCTGAAGATTTCCCCCGGAACGGTTTCAAAGAGTTCGTCAAGGCTTTTTTTCCCTATGAAGCCCAGCATCTCTTCAATATCTTTATTCGTATGAGGAGTATAGCTCATATCCGATCTCCTATTCGACTATCATCGAGTCGTATTCAGATTTTGTCATAAGATCGTTTAAGTCTGCCTCGTCGCTTATTTTTATTTTAAACAGCCAACCTTTTCCATATGGATCCTGATTTATATATTCTAAATGCATTTCTCCGTCTTCTTCGCCGTTTTCGCTTATAGCCGGATTTAATTCGGTCACTGTTCCGCCTACGGGAGTGAAAAGATCCGAGACCGTTTTAACGGATTCTATGGAACCTATTCTGGCCATAGCTTCATATTCTTCGCCCGGTTCGGGAAGCTCCACGTATACTATATCTCCAAGCTGTTCCACGGCGTAGGAGGTTATTCCTATCGTAGCTGTGTCGCCTTGCGTTAGAACCCATTCGTGCTCTTTGGAAAATTTAAGATTATCGCTCATTTTAAAGTCCTTTCGTTATTTTATAATATCCTAAAACTTCGTTTTTTGACGTTATTGTTTTTGCTAAATTCTTTAAAGCCTAAGTTTTTCCTTTTCGGTTGTTTGAAGCTTAAAAAGAGTCGAGCCAAACGCGTTTTTATAAATTATCTTCGCTAAACAGAGTTTCTAAATACTCGTGCATTTGAGGATCATTCTTTTTAAGAAAGCCGCGTCCTTCGGGAACTATAAAGAACGTTTCTACGGATTCGGCGAAATACTCGGCCGGATTCGTTGACGCATATTCCGAAGGAAGAGCTTTTCTTGTTGGAGCGAAGGAGTTCCATAGCTGTACCGACAAAGGCAGCCGTCTTTGATTTCTTTTTGTAAAGGCGTTGTCGAAGGCGTGACCAAATTCATGCCTCATCACGGATCGTTTGCCCATCCCCAGGAGTTCTTCTCCGGCTACTATAAGCCTGCGATCCGGACAGTAGATTCCCCTTACTATTTCCCATGGCCTTCCGTCGAAGCTTCTTTCGCCCGGAGCCGCGATCATCATTCCTTTAATTTTACGCTGAGTAAGATTTTCGTTGCGTTTTAAAATGATAATATGTACTCCGAAATTTTTAACGAAAGACAGCATTTTCTCGCCCAGCGGATCCAGCTCGTTGATTACTTGCTTTCTTTGTATGGAAGGCGTGTCTGACACCAGCATTTTATCTATTATCTCCGCGTGCTTTGCAGGCTTGACTTTGAATTTTTCCGTTTTTCCTTCCGAGTCGGAGATAGTTTGATTTATTGGAATTATATATTTGCCGTCTTCGGACTGTCGGAAGAAAAGCTTTTTCCCTTTGCTTTCGCGTTTGGAAGAGTTTTCGCCGTCGTCTCCTTCGTCGTCTTCCGTTTTGTCTCGGAGTTTTCTTAAATTGCCCAGGAGACTTTCCAGATCTTCGTCTTTTGAAGAGGCTATTTTTTTCCCTTCTTTTCTTAATGTCTTTAGCAGTTCTTTTGCTTCCTGGCTCAAGGCTACCTGATCCTTTATATTTAGCTGAACCTGTTGAGCGTCGTCTTTAAATACGTTGGGCTTTACGCTTTCGGCGGTAAGACGTCTTGAAACTTGAAGGTGCTGCGAATCGTATCTTATGTTTCCGGGACCTTGAATTCTGTCCACTTGGCTCTCCTTTTGGCAATTTATAATTATTTTTGAGTTTGATCAGCTTTCAAAATACGCTTTGTAAACGGGGTAAAAATCTTCTCGTCTCAATTTTAAAAGAATCTTATGCATAACTATTTTTGTCACATAATCGGTTTCGTCAAAAGTTTTTTCAATTTTAAACCCGCATTTTAAAAAACATCTCAACGCTCTTTCGTTGAAGACCGCCGTGTCCACCTCTATGTAATCGACGGTTTCTTCTTTGAAAAAATGTTCGACGGCAAGCAGCATAGCTTCTGTCCCTAAAGATTTGTCTCGGTTTTTCCGCTCCCCGATAAATATGCCTATATTTATTATTTTTCCGGAATTTGAAGCGTCCGGATATTTCTCCGCATATTTAATCAATCCTATGGGATTTTTTTTTAAGTCCGTTATCGTCAGAACTTTATCGTATTTGTATTGAAGCTCTGTCAGGAGACATTCGGAAAGCTGTTTGAGCTGGCTTTTTTGAGCGGTTATGCCAAACGAAAGCCTGATAAGTTCAAGATCCCGCATCCAAGCCGCGACTTGAATGATATCCTGCTTTTTGAAATTTCTTAACGAAATGTTTTTGCCTGTTATTTGCGTTTTTTTGAATAAATTTAAAAGTTCCAACATTTTTTAGTCGACGCGACTCTTTAAATTTTTTCCGAAAAACCGCCGTAAGTTTCGTGGGCAGACTCCGTAATGTCGCCTTCCGTAATATCTTCGCTTGAATTTTCTGAATGAATTGAATTTCCTAACGCCAGAGAATCCGTTTGAGGGGAATATTGATCTATTTTTATATCCGAGCTTTCGTCCTGACGCTCTTCAAGACCAAATTCATCCGAAAGTTCTTCTTCGTCTTCGTACTCCTCATCGTCGTAGTACTCTTCGTCATCGTCGGTTTCTTCTATATTTTTATGGGAATGTTCGCTTTGTCCTTCGTTATCTACAAAATTTGTTTCGCTTATTTCCTGATCGTAGGGAACGCCTTCATATTCTTCAATCTGCGATATAAGCGTTCGTTTTGCGCTTTCAATGTAATAAACCGCGGATTTCAGTTCCTGAACGCTTTTTGTTTTCAAATACGAGCTTATATACGCCGATATATATTCTAAAATTTTCGATACGTTAGTTATGTCTATCGGATATTCGGCGTCTTGATTAAATGTCATAAAAGCCATAGAGCTTTGCTGCAGGAGCAGGAAATTCTGCTGAATAGCCGTGGATAAAAATTCAAGCTGCGCCTGACCTTCTTTAGTTTTTTCAGGATCGTTCATTATATATAAAGCTTGATAAATCGATTCAAGATTTTTCGACGCTTCGCCTGCGGCTTTTTCAAAATTCGCGAGCGCGTTGTTGATCAATTCCGTATTGTTATTATCCGCCGCGCTTATAGAAGCCGAATTGTTTTTGAGAGAGGCAAGTCCTTTTTCAAGCTCGGCTTTAGCTTGTCCTATCAATCCGGCGGAAGAAGCGGCTATTTCCGAATACAGAGCCGTTATTTCTTCCGGCGCTGCGGATCCTTCGGCCGCCAATATAGTCTCCGCCGCTTTATTTATATCTTGCAGAGGTTTTTCATATAAAGAACTTCCCGAATTTAAATCAAATCCGCATTGTAGGCATATTCCCGAAGAATTTTCCTGATTGTCATAGGTGCAGATCGGACATATGATTGCCATTTTTCTTTTTTCTCCTCTTTACGTTTGATAATGTAATTTTTTTTTCAACGCGCCGTTAAAGCGATTGCCGGCCTAAATTTTGCATATAGGCGTCAATAATTTATTTTAGAATTTTCTGTTATATATATTAAAGTCCTTTTAATTTTTCTTTTAATATTTTTTAATTTTAATCTTAAGTTATCCCTCGGCGCAGATTGATAAAACGATCGTTTTCCCTTGTCGCGTTTATTAAAAGGCTTGTCGGTTATACTCTTGCAATTTAGCCTTGCGATATGGTATATTATAGTAAGCTAAATGGGGGCGAACCGGTTTCGACGGGGGGATTTCGAGACTTGACGGCGGGTCGAGTTCCGTGCTCTCGTTAAACGAGCGGAAAAAAAATAAACGACAACAATTACAATTACGCTTTAGCCGCTTAGTTCGGCTACGTCTTATTTTGTCGTTTCTGCCGATAAAATATAGGCGTCAAATTTGCAGAATACTTGAGGATAATTTCCTTCGGATCCGACGGGAAATTAAGAGGGATAGGGGATATGGTATCCTGTCTGCGGGAGACTTTATTCTCGAATATTTAAACGCAGACTATGCCTGTAGAAGTCTTTTCAAGAAACTTTTCGGACGCGGGTTCGATTCCCGCCGCCTCCACCAGACGTATGTTGCGCTGACGCCTGTTTTTAAAAGGCGGCTTTGCCGTCAGGGCGTGGCTTTGATCTCAAAACAGAAACCGAGGGCCAAGACACATAAGTGCCTTGGCCCTCGGTTTCTTATATGTCAGCGCCTTATTGGGATTCAGCGCCCAATCATAACAGACAGACCGCCGCAAGCAGAATTCATTCTGCGGCTGCGCGTTCCGCAAACGCCTTGAAAGAGTACGCCAAAATGCCGATTCAATTGGCTGGGATGGAACAAATCGTGTGTCTCTTATAACCTTTGGTGGCTACCATGAAACAGGGAAGCGCTTTGGAAGATGGGGTGGCAAAATACAACCATTATATAATGTATTTTAAGATGATTGCGATCACATATGTAGGCGCATTATGGCTGTCAGCTATAAAAAACTGTTTCATCTATTGATAGAGCAAGATATGACAACTTCTCAGCTTCAAAAGAAAGCGGGTTTTTCTGCGAATATCATTGCCCGTCTCAAGAGGAATGGAGCCGTTTCTTTGGA
>CASEKF010000031.1 GCA_949288455.1 uncultured bacterium | reverse complement strand
TAAATGGAAAAATAATAAAAATTTCACTATAAAAAACAATAATCCTCTTATCATTAAAGTATGAATATGATATAATAAAATAAAAGGAGGCTATAAAATGAGAAAAGTTTTAATAGCTTTTATATTAGCGCTTATGCCGGTTTTATGTTTTGCCTCGGAAGCGGCTATAACAATAAGTTCTTCTAACGCTATAGAAGGGCGATATCTACAATTCCAAAATAATTCGGGAAAACCTTACGCTTCAATAATATCGCTTGACCCCAACGTCAACAGATTCAGAGTCGTAGACTTAACCGGAAAAGTTTATTATGATAAAAAACCTGATCTTCATGACTCGTTTTATCTTCCGGACGGCACATACCAGGCGGCGGCCTGGTCAGGATCAGGATTAACTACCGACTCTGCGGTAACGTTTGATTTCACGGACGAAGCTCCGTCCGTTGCGGAACCGGTTCAAAACGCCGTTAACGATCCGGAGTCCAATTATATGCCTTCCGCTAACTCTTACTATAATTACGATTATTACGGATTACCTTATTATTACTACCAAAATTCCCCCAGACCGTATCTTCCTCCGACAAAAGATCCGGTTGAAAGTAAAGAAGATCAAGGAATGTACAAAAATTTTAAACCTCTCGCCGACACTCCGACAAAAAACCTGTATGAAAACTTTAAACCTTTAAATTCGACTCAACCGCAACAAATGTATAATAATTTCAAGCCTTTCGGAAAATAACGCTATAAAAAAATGCCCTCATTAGAGGGCATTTTTTTATTTGCTTACTCTATCATAAAATTGCAGAAAAATGAGAACAGCGCTAAAAACAAGCGTAAAAGACAACGCGAAGACGTCTTTCCAACCGCTTTTCATATCCTTAAGTTTAGTTCTGCCTTCTCCTCCTTTATAACATCTCGATTCCATAGCTATGGCAAGATCGTCGGCCGTTTTAAAAGCGTTTACAAAAAGAGGGATTAATACGGGAATAAAACATTTCGCTCTGGTAACGATAGATTTCGATTCAAAATCAGCCCCGCGCGACATTTGAGCTCTGACTATCTTATCTAAATGTTCGATAAGAGTAGGAATAAATCTAAGGGCTATACTCATCATCATAGCGATCTCATGAGCAGGAATACGCAAAGGTTTTCCCCATTGCAGCAAAGATTCAATCGCGTCGGTGATCTCCATGGGAGACGTAGTTAAAGTAAAAATAGAAGTGGCAAAAACGATTATAATCAGTCTTAAAGACATAAAAAAGCCAAATTCAAGTCCTTCAGCCGTAACGTTCAGAGAAAACAACTGACCGGAGGATACGTTATCGGACGGATTAAAACCAAAAATTAAGCCGTCAGGGTATACGTATGAGATAATCGGCCTACCCGGCGTTAAAACGCTGTTGAATATAAAAGTAATCGCGACAAAAGGGATTATAGCTTTTAAGCCCTTCATAATATATGTCCATGAAATTCCCGTAAAAAACGAAATAACAACGAAAAAAAGAAGAGCGGCAATTAAAAGGAACCACTTATCAATTAAAAAACATTGAGTTATCAGAATAATTAAGATTACGATTTTATAACGCGGATCGAGAAGGTGAATAAAAGAACTACCCGGAGCGTATTGACCAATCGTTATATTCGTTAAGAAATTCATATGTTATCTATTATCTCTCCCGGTAATTGTAAAAGCCAGTAAAAAGCTCGCGGACTACTACTAAGAATAATACGTACAAATAAATAAAGTTAATCTACGTCGCTTAAAACGGACTTATTTAAACAAAGAACTAATCTCGTCCGTACATGCTTCTATAGTATATAAATCATGTCTAACGGGAAGGCCTAATTCGCTTAAACGCACCATCAATTCAGTACACTGAGGCAACAGCAATCTGGCCGAATCTATAACTTTAGAGTTGGAAAATACTTCTCCGGCATTTCCCGAAGCAATAACCATTCCTTCGTTCATAACGACAATTTTGGAAGCTATCTCAACTATTTCGTCCATAGAATGAGACACTAAAATAACGGTTATCTTTTCTTTCCTATTGAGATTAACAATCATATCCAGCATTTTTTTTCTGGTCAAAGGATCTAAGCCGGCTACGGGCTCGTCTAAAACTAAAGCTTTCGGTTTCATCGCAAGAACGCCGGCGATAGCTACTCGTCTCATTTCCCCCCCGCTTAAAGAAAAAGGACTTCTGTCTGCCATAGAAGGATCAAGCCCCATCAGACTCATCGATTCTTTAACTCTTATTCCAATTTCGTCTTCAGCGAATCCAATTTGTCTTGGACCAAAAGCTATATCAGCGGCCACTGTCTCTTCAAAAAGCTGATACTCCGGATATTGAAAAACAAGGCCCACTTTTTTCCTCAGATCTCTTAAATTAACTTCAGAAACATTCAAGTCGAGTCCGTCGACGATTACTTTCCCCGATTCCGGGCGCAGAAGACCGTTAAAATGTTGTATAAGAGTAGATTTGCCACATCCCGTAGGACCTATAATTCCTACTATTTCTCCCTTATTCGCCGTAAAATCTACGCGATTTAACGCTTTTGTCTCATAAGGAGTGCCTTTCATATAAGTATACGAAAGAGAAGAAACGTCTATAAACGAAGATTCTATCACTTTGCGCCGCCTTTATTGTATAAATCCGCTATTTTTTCAGCCAATTTCTCTAATTTAGGATAAAGTCCGCCAATCTTAACGCCTTTACGCCTCAGCGATTCTGATATCAAACCGGAAGCCGGCATACCCAAAGATAAAGATTCAAGCTTTTTTCCGTCTGAAAAAAGTTTTTCCGGAGCTCCGTCGTAAACAAGCTTTCCTCGATGCATCACAATAATTCTTCCGGCCTCAAACGCTTCTTGCATATGCTGAGTGACAAGAATAACGGCTATCCCTATAGACTTATTAAGAAAAGACAAGGCGTCAAGAACTTGTCTGCGTCCGTAGGGATCCAGCATAGAAGTAGGCTCGTCCAGAATAATATACGCAGGCTTCATAGCTAAAACGGACGCTATCGCAATTTTCTGCTTCTGCCCGCCCGACAATTTACTGGGAACTGAAGCTCGAAATTTTTCCATATTAACCATCTTTAAAACTTCGTCTATCCGCTTATAAATTTCCTCTCGGCTTATTCCAAGATTACCCGGCCCAAAAGCTATCTCTTCCTCTACGGTAGAACAGACGATTTGACTGTCGGGATTCTGAAAAACCATACCTACCTTAGAACGTATATCATAAATATTAGCCTCGTCACAAGAATCCAAGCCATCTATCTTTATCGTCCCTTCATGAGGAAAAATTAAAGCGTTCAACATGCGTGAGAGAGTCGATTTGCCGCTGCCGTTATGTCCCAACATCGCTACGAACTCTCCCGGTTCGATATTAAAAGATACTCCGGAAACAGCTTTTACTTCTTCCGGAGTATTTCGAGCATACCAATGCGTTACATTTTTTACTTCAATCATTATATCGCTAACTTATATAAAAAAGAAATCGGGGAACGCCAAAACCGACGTTCCCCATAAAAAGCTTAAATCATAAGCCTGATAATAACCATATGCGCCCCGTCGCCTTTTCTGAAACGATACTTGACTATTGAAGTATAGCCGCCTTGCCTTTCAGAAAACTGAGCTTTTACAAGATCAAAAAACGAACAAGAATCGTCGTTGTAGCCAATCTTAGAAAAAACATATCTTTTTGCGGAAAGGTCTCCTCTTTTCGCTACGGTTATAAGCTTATCCATAAATCTCTTGAGCTCAAGAGCTCTAGCGTGAGTAGTTTCCATTTGACGCGCCTGGATAAGCGAACGAGCCATGTTACGGAGCATGCTTGAGCGATGCGCGGCGTCTCTGCCGAGCGTTCTTGTTTTTACTTTATGTTTCATTATTTATTACCTCCGAAAGAATGCGAGGGAAAATCTCATTACTCATCTCTAGAAGAAGGCGTAAGCGACAGATTATACTGTTCAAGCTTCTCTCTTATTTCGTCAAGGGACTTTTGTCCAAAATTCTTGAGTTTCATTAAATCTTCTTCGGAGAATCCTACGAGATCTCTTACGACTTTTATCGCGGCGCGTTTTAAACAATTCAAAGAACGGACGGAAAGCCCCAAATCCTCTATCAGCATATCTAAAGCCTGATCTTCGCCATCTGCCTCCGGTTTGCGAACCGGAACGCCTTCGCGCTGCGGAGGCTTAAGATCCGTAAAGTACCCCATATATTCTCTTATAATATCGGCTGACGCGCTAAGAGCTTCATAAGGCAGAATGCTCCCGTCGGTCCATATCTCGATAATAAGCCTGTCATAATTAGTAATCTGGCCTACGCGAGAATCCTCGACCGAATACGCCGCTTTTACTACCGGAGAAAAAATCGAATCTATAGGAATCATACCTAGAATAAGATCTGAAGAATTGTGTTTATCTGCCGAGACATATCCTTTTCCCCTTGAAACGATCAATTCCATAGAAAGCCTGGAATTTTTATCTGTAAGCTGAGCGATATAAGCCTCAGGATTTAGAATTTCTACTTCAGGATCAGGCTGAATATCCGCAGCCGTCACAATTCCTTCGCCCTTCACTTCAAGCTTTAAGGTTTTAGGCTTGTCTGCCAATAAATCCAGCCTAAGCTTCTTAATATTTAAAACAATCTCAGTTACATCCTCCACCACTCCCGGTATAGTGGAAAATTCATGAAGAACTCCGTCGATATGTATATGAGTAACGGCGGAACCGGGTATCGAAGAAAGCAGAACGCGTCTCAAGCTGTTGCCCAGAGTTGTGCCATAACCTCTTTCCAAAGGCTCAATAACGAATTTGCCGTAATATTCGGTATTTTCTGAAGAGATCTTCGGCATTTCTATAACGTCTAACATAAGTACTACCTGCTTTCCTATGATTACTTGGAGTAGAACTCAACGACCAGCAACTCGTCTACCTGAGTGTCGATATCCTCTCTTGCCGGCAAACCTACTATTTTGCCCTGAACTTTTTCATAATCGGCTTCCATCCATACGGGAGCCTTCTTATTTTTAGCATGTTCAATTATATCTAGGAAAAACGGCTTATTTTTGCTTTTTTCCTTAAGAGAAATCACTTGGCCGACTTTCACCTGATAAGAAGGAATGTTCACTTTATGACCGTCGACAAGCACATGACCATGACGAACTATCTGTCTGGCCTGACTCCTGGAATCGGCAAACCCCATCCTAAAGATAGCGTTATCTAAGCGACGCTCTAACAATACAAGGAAATTTTCGCCTGAAGCTCCTTTTTGCAAAGTAGCTTTATGAAAATAATTTCTAAACTGACGTTCGGTGAGACCGTAAATACGGCGCAATTTCTGCTTTTCACGAAGCTGAACGCCATAGTTGGAAAGCTTTCTGCGCTGCTGCTGGCCGTGCTGACCAGGCGCATAATTTCTATTTTTTCTTTCGCCCAAGGCACATTTAGGGGTATTGCATCTATCCCCTTTCAAAAATAATTTTACACCTTCACGCCGACATAAACGGCATACAGGTCCAACGTATCTTGCCACGTTTTCCTCCTGTTATAAACGAAATATACTGCGTTTTTCTACGTAAATTTACAAGCATCCATATTAAAAAGGATCATATAAAAATTACTTTAAACGCTTTTCTTAATAACTTCCGTCTTCGGAATAGCCGAACGAATAAAAATCTAAATATTACGTCGGATATAATAACGAAAATTTACAAAAGCTTACCGCAAAACTTATATGCGGGGAAACGCCCGTTTTCTAGGGCGCGCAAAAACCTAAAAATAAAACGGTCAAAGCAGGAACGCGGGCGCAATGTATTGTTGGACCCGAATTTCCTGCCGTAAAACGATTACACTCTTCTTCTCTTAGGAGGCCTGCATCCGTTATGAGGAATAGGAGTGACGTCTTTTATTACGCTGATTTCAAGACCGTTTGCCTGCAAGGAACGAATCGCGGCTTCTCTTCCGGCTCCCGGACCTTTTACATATACTTCGATAGATTTCATCCCGCTGTCCACCGCTTTTTTAGCGCATACTTCAGCGGCAGTCTGAGCGGCGAAAGGCGTGCTCTTTCTCGATCCCTTAAAACCAAGACCGCCTGCGCTGGCCCAGGAAACAGCGTTTCCGTTAGTATCGGTGATCGTGATTATGGTATTGTTAAAAGTAGACTGAACGTGAGCGATGCCCTTAGGAATAATATTGTCTCTTCTTCTAGCTCTTTGCGATCTTTGAGAACCGCCTTTGCCTCTGACGCCTTTTTGAGAACTAACCTTAGCCATTTCTATCCTCCCTATTCACTACTTCTTCTTACCGCTGACAGAACGTCTGGGACCTTTTCTCGTTCTGGCATTAGTCTTAGTGCGCTGACCTCTAACAGGCAAACCTCTGCGATGTCTGATACCGCGGTAACAGCTTATCTCTATAAGGCGCCTGATATTGGCTGCGATTTCTCTGCGAAGATCGCCTTCGACCTTATGATGTTTTTCAATTTCTTCTCTTAATTTAACCGTTTCTTCTTCCGTAAGATTTTTAACTCTGGTATTTCTGTCTACTCCGGTCTTATCAAGAATAATCTGACTTGTTTTTTTACCGATTCCAAAAATATAAGTAAGAGCTATTTCCACTCTCTTATCTTTTGGCAAATCTACTCCTGCTATACGAGCCAAATCCTCACCTCCCTAGCCTTGAACCTGTTTATGTTTTGGATTTTTACAAATAACCCTTACTTTTCCTCTTCTCAATATGATCCTGCATTTATCACATCGAGTTTTAACAGATGGACGTACTTTCATCCGAATGAGCTCCTTTATCTAAAATGTCTTCGCCGCTAAGTTATTTAAAGCGGTATATTATTCTACCTCTTGTCAAATCGTAAGGAGATAATTCTACGGTAACCTTATCTCCCGGAAGAATTTTTATAAAATTCATTCGTATTTTTCCCGATACATGCGCTAGGACTTTATGCCCCTGAGAAAGCTCAACTCTAAACATCGCGTTAGGCAAAGCCTCAAGAACGGTTCCTTCAACCTCAATATTTTCTTCTTTCATAAATAACATCCGCCTTTTAGGATAAGAACATCGACGCTCCCATATATAAGGGATTCTTGGCATAACGCATAACGTCTGTCATTAAGAACGAACGACGCGCGACCCAAGCATAAATTTCCGCTGCCGTACGGTATTTAAAGCGATTAAAAACCTGCTTCTTGCACAAGCGAACAGGCAAAAAAAATAAAACGAACAAATATTTTCCTAAATCTGACGCTGAAATAATGCCCTCGCAACATATAACGGAACGCTAAACTCATAAAAGCTGCGTTTATATAAGAAAAGGGAACTCTTCTTCTTCGGAAGCGTCTTCCGGAAGAGTAAGAATTCTCGGTCCTTTTTCCGTAATCGCAACCGTATGTTCAAAATGAGCGGATTTTTTGCCGTCGGCAGTAACAATAGTCCAACCGTCTTCCAAACATAAAACGCCGTATTTGCCGGCGTTAACCATAGGCTCTATCGCAAGCGTCATACCTTTTTTCAAAAGTATGCCCCTGCCGGCGCGACCATAATTAGGAACCTGAGGATCCTCGTGCATTTCTCTGCCTATTCCATGTCCCACTAAATCTCTGACTACGGAAAATCCATGAGCTTCGGCATGTTTTTGAACCGCATGAGAAACGTCTCCCAGGCGATTCCCTATCACGGCTTGCTCTATACCTTTATAAAGAGATTCTTTAGTAACTTGCAAAAGTTTTTTGTCGTCCGCATTGCAATTATCTCCGACGATAACGCTTAACGCGGCGTCCGAACAATGCCCTTTATAAAAAACTCCCATATCGAAACTGACAAGATCGCCTTTTTTAAGCTTGCGCTTCCCCGGAATTCCATGAACGACTTGTTCATTTATGGAAACGGTTATAGTCTTAGGATAGCCCCTATAATTTTTAAATGCGGGAACCGCTCCCATTTTTTTTATCATAGTTTCCGCTAATCTGTCAAGATCATTCAGACAAATTCCTTCATGAGAATTTTCCGCGAGCATAGATAAAACAGCCGCCGTAATACAGCCTGAACGACGCATTAATTCAATGTCTTCGTCAGTTTTTAAAGTAACCATAAAAAATCCACGTATAAATTAATAATTAGAAGCGTATGCAAAATAATCAAAACCTGAGCGTTTCCGTTCTTAACGCGTAGAAGAACCGCTTTAAAATCTTAAGACAAAGTATTTTGCGACGCGGTAAATTACAAATTTTGCTTCGACTCGTCAAAAAACAATTTCACAACGCCACATGTCCGATAAAGTATATATTTTTTTTTATTAAGAGTCAATAGCGCTCAGAAAAATATTTTTCAAAATTTTCTATTTGAAAAAATATCGGAGCCGTTCCGGAGACAATAAGACTATTGCGAGAGCTCGATTAATAACGACGCGAAAGCTGAGAAACGCATCTTTCATAAAGGCTTCAAGCGTATCGTTTTTGACTAAAAGCGAATAAATAAAAGGAAGTAACTTAAGAAACTAGAATAACAAAATAGGACAATACAAAAACCTGACAATTTTCAGTTAGCGAAAGGATAATATAAACATGCAGCCCACAGCTTTAGTATATTCGTCTCATGATCGCTGCGAATACCTGCACAGATGGTGGATAATAGAAAGAGCCCTCAGAAGCTTTAATAATAAAACAATATTTCATCTTCCTTTTTCACAGTATTCGCTACATGATCAGGAATACGATTACAATAATTTCAAATGGTATTATCAAAGATTTGCTCAATGGGGTTTACGTTACTCCTCGTTCTACTGGACGGACAGCTTAAAAAAAGAAGACGTAGATTTATTCTTTCATAAATTATGGAACAGCGAAGTCGTCGTTTTAGGCGGAGGCTCCAGTCAGCTTGGCCTGGCAAGATATAAAGCGATGGGAGATATGTATTACGGAGACAGAAATCTATTTGAGAAGATACTGAGCGAACGACAGCAAAGAGGAATGCTTACGGTCGGTTTTTCAGCCGGAGCAGATCAGCTATGCCAATATCTATGCGAAACCTGTTCCGGCCGTATTCAGGATCCGCGAGGTTTTGGCCTGGTAAGAAATATATCCTGCACGCTTCACCATGAACCGGCGAGAATAGGCGAAGTTTACCGCCTAGCGGAAGCATTGCCCGACTGCATGGTTTTCGGTCTTCCTAACGACTCCGGCATCGCGTCGTATCAAACTACTCTATGGTCAGGAAACACGTTTCAATATATCAATTTTATAACGGATAACTCCTGGGACGCGCCAAAAGATCAATTCCATATTAAGACAAGAATGGGAGTAAAAATAGATCATATTTATAACGACGGCAGACATTGGGCGTTTAACGGAGGCGACAGGCTTCTCAGAGTCATATCTCCGGACGGCAACTGGCAAGAAGCCGTTATAATCACAAACGCAGGATATATGATCGACTATTGGACGCAAAATCCCTCAAGATATTCCTCCGTCATAGATTTTATTAATAATAATTAACAAACATAAAAAGCTCTGACGTCAGAGCTTTTTTATGTTTGTTAATTATTTAACGGCAAAATTCGTCGATTATACTTTTCCTATGTTCGTCAAGATGCGGAGCCCTAACTCGTACGTGCGGATCGTCATAGGAAGACATCTTTATGGGATTGCCCGCCATTTTTACGACGCCGGCGTCAGGATCCTCCGTTTCTACGATCATATTTCTTTCGTTAATCTGAGGATCTTCGACGACGGCTTTAATATCGTTTATCGGAGCGAAAGGGATACCGGCCTTTTCCAGAATTTGCAGCCACTCCTCGGTAGTTTTTTTAGCTAATCCGCGTTCCATATCGGCTTTTAACTCCCATACGTGAGCGCATCTGTCAGGATTAGATTTATATCTCTCGTCGGTCAACAATTCAGGCATTCCAATAACGTTAGCCATAGTCTCAAACAACTTATCGTTGCCTGCGACTATAATAACGTAACTGTCGGCAGTTTTAAAAACTCCGAAAGGACATATTGAAGGATGAACTCCTCCCAAAGGCTTTGGAATTGTCCCGGACAAAAGATATCTCGCTATTGCGTTTTCCAGAAAAGCCACTTGACAATCAAGCATAGAAATATCTATCTTACAGCCCTTTCCGGTAGCAATTCTATCGTACAAAGCGGCAACTATTCCTATTACGGCATACAGCGCGGCGGTCAAATCGCCTATCGAAGTTCCTATGCGTATAGGACTCTCTCCGGGATGGCCGGTAATACTCATAATACCGCCCATAGCCTGCACGACCATATCGTAAGCGGCACGCTTGGAATACGGGCCAGTATGTCCGAATCCGCTTGAAGCCGCGTAAATAAGCTTTGGATATTTCTCCTTCAAAACTTCCCATCCCAAGCCTAATCTTTCCATAACTCCCGGACGGAAATTTTCAACTAACACGTCGGCTTTTTCCAAAATTTTCAACAAAATGCCTTTATCTTTATCATCCTTCAAATTAAGAGCTATACTCTCTTTTCCTCTGTTAACGGAAGAAAAATATGCCGAGACTCCATTTTTTATCGGCGGGAAACTTCTTGAATCGTCTCCTTTGCCGGGAGCCTCAACTTTGATAACTCTGGCTCCAAGATCAGACAGGACCATAGCGGTAAAAGGCCCCGCCAAAACTCTGCTCATATCGACTACGATAATTCCGTTTAAAGGCCCTTTTATACTCATAAGCAAACTCCCGACTTATAAACTTAGCAGATTGTTAAAGACAATTAAACTCAACGACGACATTTCTTTTATATTAAAAATAGAAGCCGCTTAACCCATAGTTCAACTACGTCCGGGAATCTACGGCCTTTATATAAACTCTAAGCTTACGCTAAACGACTCAGATCATCTCAATATGCCGCCGGTTATACAAAAACAAAGCGCGGCAAATCGTCCGAAATCTAACTCTTTTATTACTCGGCGGCCGCTAAGGCGGCGTTCATCTTCTTCATAAGCCTGGATTTCTTTCTCGCGGCGGTATTCTTTTTTATAATTCCTTTAGAAGCCGCGGTATCTATGGTTTTGACGGCTTTTCTGACAAAGTCGGAAATATTTTCGCCGTTTTCAATTATAGCCGCGTTAGCTTTCTTAAAAGCGGTTTTCACGCTTTTCTTTACGGCGGTATTTCTGCGATTGCGCTCTTTAGATTGTCTAAGTCTCTTAACTTCTATAGGCGTCTTCTTTTTAGTATTCTCAGCCACTTCAGGTATCCTCCCGATATTAATTATATTATTGTTGATATTCCGAATATTTTACTACGCTGAAAAAGCATTCAGTTGAATTTCGCGTAAATCTTGCATATTATACCATGTCTCAAATTTGATTGCAAGTAATTTTATTAAATAAAAGCCCCGATTATATAAGGAGTACGCATATCGGAGAATCGAATCAAAACGATAAAAATAAACCGTTTAAAGTATTAAGATTATAATAAAAACGCGAAGGATTGAAGCGAAGAGACAAAGAATTTAAAATAGAATAATTTAATTAATTACGGCATTATAGGCTAAGTAAAGCGTCGTCCGGGAAGTGCGTCGCCTTGCTTACTTTTTAGCGCGTCTCAGGGGGTATCTGCATTGAACGTTTTCGACAAATCTAAATTTTCTCTTTATTCTTTCGGCGACGATCGCTTTTTAATTGGCTTTTGCGGGGGAATTTATTCGCTTACTCCGGCTTTTTATAAATTTTTAACCGAAGGGACATGCGAATCTGAGCAAGTCGAATTGGAAATGCGTGAAGAGCTTAAAATGATGGACGAAATTGAAACAAAAGCGTCCGACATACCGCCCATGCCCGGAAGAACCTTAAGAGCGCTATGTTTAAACGTAACCGACGCATGCAATCTGTCCTGCGCCTATTGTTTTAAACATTCCGACGAATCCTCAGACAAATATATGAGTTATGAAACGGCCGTAAGATCCCTGGATTTTCTTTTAAGCAAAGGATCTGAAGACTCCGTTTTTCAAATAGATTTTTTCGGAGGCGAACCTCTTCTAAATTTCAATATGATAAAGAAATTTATACCGGAGGCAAAAAAAAAGGCGCGAAAAATAAAATTCACGCTGACTACCAACGCAGTTTTGCTAAACGATGAAATTCTAAACTTTTTAAACGAAGAAAAAATCTCGCTGATTTTAAGTTTAGACGGAGACAAAAACGCAAACGATCTGTCAAGAAAAGACAAACTTGGAAATTCGGTATGGGAATCGACTTTTGCCAACGTCAAAAAAGCGATAAGCTCCAGATCCGGAGAAGACTACTATGTCAGAGGCACGTTTACTCCCCAATCCTTAGACATATCGTCTACATGCCGATTTTTTATCGACAACGGAATATACAAATTTTCTCTGGAGCCTGCGAAAGGCAGCGGTTCCGATCCATGGGCGGTATCCGAAAATGACGTGGAAAAAATATGCGCGGAATACGAAAAGATCATGCAGTTAATCGCGAAAAAAAAGGTTCAGGGCTTGCCTGTCGATTATTTCCATTTTAACATTTATCTCGACGCTCCTCTTTGTTCTCCAAGGCGCCTTTCGGGCTGCGGCGCGGGAGTAGAGTACGCGTCGATCAGTCCGGAAGGGAAAATTTATCCTTGTCACAGGCTTCACATTCCCGAATTTGAAATGGGCTCCGTATTCGAAGAATCGCCGCGATTCGATATAATCAGGAATAAATTTTCGGCATGTTCCATAAACTCAAAATCTGCCTGCGGCAAATGCTGGGCAAAATTCTATTGCAGCGGAGGATGTCATGCCGACGCATGGAAAAACGGCGGAGACATTAACGAACCGGCTCCTTACGACTGCGCTCTTCAAAAGAAGAGAATTCAATGTTCAATATGGCTCGCGGCTTCAAACTTAAAGAATTCCATGCGCTAATTATGCTAATTATCTTGATTCTATTTGAAAAAAGCTTTTTTTTGTGTTAAATTTACAGCAGGAGACTGCTGGTAAATTGTTTTTATAAAAAACATCATACCGGGAGGCTTGAATAAATGCCAAGATTTCAATACGAAGCCCTGGACATCAGGGGCAAGACGGTTTCAGGTATTGTCAATGCCCAAAGCCGAGAAGCGGTTCTGAAGGATCTTCGGAACCAGGGATACAAAGTAACTTCCATCAAAGAACAGGGAGGAGGTTTAGACACAAAGGATCTTACCATAAGCTTCCAGCGCGTAAGCATGTTCGCCTTAGCTCTTTTCACAAGGCAGTTCGCAGTATTGTTCAACTCCGGCATGTCTATGGTAAGAAGCTTAGAAGCTTTGATGATCCAAAATCAAAGAGATAAACTCGGCCTTACCATAGAAACCATGGCCAGAGATATCAAAGGAGGCTTTTCCCTTTCAAGAGCGCTGGCCAAACATCCCGATATTTTTTCTCCGGTTTACGTCAGCCTTGTAAAAGCGGGAGAAATGGCCGGAGCCCTAGGCGAAGTTCTTGATCGTCTGGCCTCGCTTATGGAAAGAGACAACGCGCTCAGAAAAAAAGTATCGGCGTCTCTCACTTATCCTATGTTCGTTCTGTTTTTTGCGGTTATAGTTGTCGTCGGCCTCGTATTATATATTTTCCCGCAATTTATGAACGTATTCCAGGGTATGAACGTAGAGCTTCCCATTTTTACGAAAATACTTATATGGCTGGTAGATACGGCTTTAAATCCCGTAGTTATGATACTATTTTTAATAGGCGTAACTTTCTTATGGCTGGGCACAACGTATTACGTAAAAACTCCGCGAGGCAGAAGAGTCAGAGATACCATAATCCTGGAGCTTCCGATTATCGGTCCGATCAACAAAAAAACCGTGATATCCAGATTCTGCAGAACTCTCGGAACCCTTATCGCCAGCGGCGTTCCCGTGGTTCACTCGCTTGAAATCGTGGGAAGAGCCGTCGGGAACGACGTAGTCGCATCCATGCTGGACGACGTTAAAAGCGGACTTAAAGCCGGCTTGAGACTGTCGCAGCCGATGATGGAAAGCCGTCTTTTCCCGCCTATCGTCAGCAATATGGTCGCAGTGGGAGAAGAGACCGGAAACCTCGCCGCCCTTATGGAAAAGCTGGCGGATTATTTCGATCAGGAAGTCGAATACTCGCTTTCAAGCTTCGCGTCCGTCATCGAGCCGATAATGATACTTGGTCTGGGCTTGGTAATAGGATTTATACTCCTTGCGGTTTTCATGCCGATATACGGTCTTGTTTCCAATTTCTAACTAAATTCAGGAGGAACTTATGATTCATAAGAAAACGAGGCAGAGAGGCGTAAGCATTATCGAAATCGTCGTCTCAATGGTAATTCTTTTTCTGGTTATGATGGCTTTAGCTTTCGTATACCCTCAAGGGCGCAAACTGACCGATACGAGCGACAACAGAACGAAAGCTACGGAAATCGCCAGAAC